>DASWRR010000057.1:0-3048 GCA_036403055.1 Ilumatobacteraceae bacterium
ATCCTGAGCACCGCGCCGGCCCGTTCCTCTGGCGGATCGCTCATCGCTCTCATCGTCACGCTCCTATACACGCGCAGCGGCGCGGTATCTAGGACACGAATCGGCGCTTTCTGCGCGCGCTTGACCACAAACCGTCTACAAGCGCTCATGAACCGCTGGTAGTCGGCGCGGCCGCGCCTCGTCAGGCTGCGGCGTGCGCAGTCGCGCGAACGCGCCTGCCGGCAACCGCACAAGCGACCGCGGCGACGGCGAATGCCACGACGATCCCCCATTCGGTCTCACCGGAGCCGCCGTCCGGCGACATTCCCAGCGTTGTCTCCAGCCACGTTGGACTGAACGCAGTGATCACGGCGAGGACCGCGGACACGACTGCGAGCGCGTACATCGCCATGCCGACCTTGAGACGGGTGTGTTCGGCAACGAGTCGCTTCATGGTTCCTCCAGGCATCGGTCGTCAACGGTAACAGTTCGAAAAACGCATTCCGAAGCCGCGATTCATGGTTCGTCGCGCTTCATCAATCGCCTGAGAAGATCGCGATGCGCGCTGAACTGCGGCGCGACGATCGAGGCGTCCTTGGCTGCCTCGTCGAATCGGCGCAGGGCGACGGCTTGGCGCGCCGATGGCAACGACTCGAATGCGGCGACCTCGGCGACGGACATCGGCCCGCCCTGAAGCCGCAGCGTGTGGATCGACGCTTCCGACAACCGCTCGGCGTACCCGGTCTCCGTCGCGACGAGGTAGCGCTTGGCAGCGACATGCAAGCGGACCGGCTCGGTGACGTCGGGTCCGAACCAACGCGACAACCACCGCGCGCCGGTGACGTCGTGGTGCGCGTCTCGTTCGTTCATCAACGCGCCGGTCGCGTCGTCTTCGCCTTCCTCGCGCCCGATGACGTGCCCGATGTCGTGGAGCAGCGCGGCGGCGACGATCGAGTCGTCGGACCCGATGGCGAGCGCGCCGGCCTGCAACTGATGCTCCACCATGGTGACGTCTTCGCCGAGGTACGCCATGCCCTCCGCCGAGTAGAACGTCCGCTCGATCATGTCGAGCGCTTCCTCGATCGCATCCGACGACCTCATGCGCGCTGCCGCTCGAGCACGGCGACCGTCGACGCCAAACCGTCGAGGTCGGCGTAGCAACCCTGGAGGTGTCGAGCGCCGCTGCCACCCTCGAACGCGGTTCGGGCGTGCAGGATCCGTGTGTTGTCGAACACGATGCAGTCACCCGCTTCGAGCCGAAGGTGCAGATGCAGGTCGAGTCGCTGGAGCGTCGTGGCGAACGCTCGCATCGCCCGATACACCTCGTCGACGTGCTCGGCCGGTACCGCGGGCGGGAGCACCGAGCGGTCGTTCCAGCGGATGCCGCGGACCTCGCCGGCCGCGTTGACCTCGATGATCGGGCCACTGGCGCGCAGGGACGCTGCGGCATCGTCGTACGCGAACGTCATCGGCGTCGACGACAATGTTGCAAATGCAACAGGATCCTCGTCGCGTATCGCGCGTGCAACCGCGAAGCCGTCGATCAAGACGTTGTCGCCACCGCCCGGAGACGACCGAAGGCAGTGCAGCAGTTGGATTCCGGGCACCGGCTCGCGGTACGGGTTGTCGGTGTGCGGAGCGATGGCGCGGCCGGTGAACGCGAGGTTGACGGGTTGGGCCTCGACGCGGACATCGAAAAGGTCGCCGTAGTTGGTCGTGCGCACATGAGCGAACGACCGCGCGATCTCGAGCACGGTTCCCGGCACGACCGGTGCACCACGCACGAGAAGGACCCCCGTTCGCATCAACGCTCGAAGGGCGAGAGCGCGAGGTTCGTCGGGCGATAGGAGGTCGGACCACGCGACTCGAGGGGCATGATCTTCGAGATCGGCGGACGTCCACGGCGGGCGACCACGCTCGCTGCGGTCGTCGAAGACGCGCGCAGTTCCTGGAGCGTTGGTGTGAAGCCACGACCTGGAGAAGCGAGCGACATGTTGGTCCGGCGTGAACGTCACCTCGACGTCGTCACCATCGTTGCGCCACGACGCGATCTGCGTCGCCGGATCGAGCGTGAGCACACCACGAAGGCGTTGCCCGGAGAACGAGTCGCGGCAGTCGTGGCACGAGCACGCATCGCGGAGCCACAGCGCGGGCACGTCGAGGTCGTCGAGCACGCCGCAACATTACCGGCGGGTGCGTCACGCCGTCTGTGCGACGAAGTGCTGCCACCCGTGCGGCAGCACCACAGCTGTCGCCTTCAGCGACAGGTCGTCCGTTCGGGCCCATTGCCGGACTTCGCCTCGGCAGGCGGTACGGGGACGGCTGATGGCGTCCCGCAGGCCTGGCCGCAGATACACGTACTCGCCGCAGGCGGGGATTCGCCCTCGGACACACACCCGCTCGAGCCGTCCGGCGACGACTCCGAGTGCCGCGACATCGAGCACCGCGACCTCCGGCAGAACCCGGAACTGCTTGATCGCTCGAACTCGCCAGTGGCGTTCGAGTCGGAACGCGATCTTCGATCGAGCGCTTGCGACGTACGGTGCTGCCGCCGACGCAGCGCCGGCGAGGGAACGCAACACCTGACGGCTCAGCAGCGATGCCAGGACCACGAGCACGGCGACGCCGATCGGGCCGAGTCCGACGAGCAGTGCGACGACGCCGCCGAACAACTGCCACCAGAAGAACACGGCGATGCCGACGAGCGCGAGGGCAACGAGGCTGTTGGCGATCGCATAGGCAACCAGCCAACGATCGCCGCGTGCCAGTTCGCGTCGCGACGAGATCGAGGCCCGGGCACGGAAGGCGAGATCCGGTTCGCGAATGATGTCGGCGAAGATCAGCGCTCCATCGAGGCCGACGAACGGGATGAGGTTGCTCGCGATCGTGATCGTGTTGACGATCACGAACCGGTGCAGGATCAGGGCCATTGCGGTGTGAGGGTTCAGCGTCAACAGGACGAAGGCCGCACACGACGTCGCGAGCCATTCGGCCCACGGACCGGCGGCAGCTTGGACGATGCGCTGACGGCGCGAGAGAAGGAGGGCGTCGAGCGACTCGACGTAGAAG
>DASWRR010000058.1:0-1815 GCA_036403055.1 Ilumatobacteraceae bacterium
TGGTGCCATGGTTTTCACCGGTTGCAGCAGTGCGGAATTCTTGACACATCTGTCTAAAATGCTAGGCTCGACGACATCACGGCTACCTCGGAGGTCCGATGTCCACCCTGCCCAGCATGCAGCCGACCGGCTGGTTCCAGGTTCGGTGGAGCGCCGACGTCGCGGTGGGAGACGTGCTCCCGCTGCGCTACTTCGGCAGGGAACTCGTCTGCTTCCGCACGCCCGATGGCAAGGCTCACGTTCTCGACGCACATTGCCAGCACCTCGGCGCCAATCTCGCCTTCGGCGGCTGCGTCGTCGAAGACGGAATCCAGTGTCCATTCCACGGCTGGGTGTGGAGCGGCGAAGGCCGAAACGTCCACATCCCCTACGAAAGCCGCCCCAACCGCGGCAGGCGCGTGCGCGCCTACCCGGTGGTCGAACGCAACGACTCGATCTATGTCTGGCACGACGCCGAAGACCGCGATCCACTGTGGGAGGTTCCCGACGGCATGGCGGTGCTGGGGCCGCACGTCACCTCGCGCACCTATCATCCGCTCGACGCGGACTGCAGGACGTTGCACGAGAAGGTCTCGGTTCACCCGCAGGTGATTGCCGAGAACGCCGTCGACCCCCATCACTTCAGGTTCGTCCACGGGACGCCGATCAGCCCGATGGTTCTGCGCGAGTACATCGACGACTCGACCTGGTCGGCGAAGGTCGGCTTCGGCAAGCGCTGGGCCGACGGGCAGGACCGTCCTGACGACACCATGAACACCATCGAGATCTACTGGTCGGGCCTCGGCGTCAGCTTCAACGGCGAGCGAATCCGCGAGGGCGTCCGGGTCATCTCGATATGCGCGACGCCGGTGGACGACTCGACATCGGACATCTTCGCCGGCTACTGGATCGACGACGAGGGCGGCGCGTTCGACGAACGACTGTCGGCAGCCAAGTTGGCGCTTCCCGACGACATCAAGATCTGGGAGCACCAGAAGTACCTCGACAAGCCAGGGCTGGCACCGTCGGAGGCGGCGGGTTTCCAGCAGCTGCGGCAGTGGGCCAGTGGCTTCTATCCGCACGCCGTGGAGACGGCATCGCGATGAGCGACGTGGGCCGCAAGTCCGAACAGACTCGCGAGCGCATACTCGCCGCCGCTCGAAACGCGTTCGCCCGCAAGGGCTTCTCCGGTGTGACCATCCGGGACATCACCGAACCGGCAGACGTCACGCGCGCCAACTTCTACTACTACTACGCCGACAAGACGCAGCTGTTCATCGAGCTCGGCACGGCGACGTATCTCGAGGTTCTCGCGGTCGTCGAGTCCTTCGGCGACATCGGCACTCCGGCGACCCGACCAGACGTCGGCGGCTGGGTGGAGAAGTACTTCGAGTATCTGGATCACAACGGCGCGTTCGTAATTCGCTCGTCGGAAGACGCACCCACCGATCGGCGATTTCGCTCAGCCACCGCACGGTCACATCGC
Organism: Ilumatobacteraceae bacterium; assembly: GCA_036403055.1. Lineage (GTDB taxonomy): Bacteria > Actinomycetota > Acidimicrobiia > Acidimicrobiales > Ilumatobacteraceae > JAENVT01. Next base: position 1,466 of record DASWRR010000058.1, read on the forward strand.
AGAACCGCGGAAGCGCTCGGCGACCGGATCGCCAAGCTTGCCGTCACGACACCTGAAACAGACTCGCACGCATTGGGATTGGTGGTCATGTCCATGTTGGAGCGCACCTGGCTGTTGCTTCAAGGCGACGTCGGATCGAAACCCTCGTCGGGCAGCGCCAAAGCCGCGCTATGCGAGGTGATTCTGAAGCTCTTGAGCTAACCCGATGGAGATAGTGGATCATAGGTTGACTAACGCGAAACCGCTGCTTACGGTGACCATGTCCCACACCGCGTCGACGTCGCGACAAAGGAGTCCGCAATGCACGTGAGGATCGAGAAGACCGCCGCGTGGTCTGGCATTGGCATGCT
>DASWRR010000059.1:0-5706 GCA_036403055.1 Ilumatobacteraceae bacterium
GCCCTCGCTTGCTGCTGCGGCGCTGACAGTCGCAACAACAGGCTTCTACGCGCCGTTGGGACGGTTCTGGGAGTGGAACGTCACGAACAGCCCAGGTTTCGTGTTCGCCGGCACCAATCTGTGGTCGGCGCTCGGCAAGGGGCTGACGTCGGTCGGCGGTTTCGTGATGTTTCATCCGGTTCTCGTCGTTGCCGCCGGTGCGTGCGTCGTTGCCGCCGTGCGCACCGTGCGACGACGGCGCTTACCCGACGAGATCGACCTGTGGTTGTGGGTGGCCACAGGTGTGGCCGCGTGGGGTGCCGGGTTGCGCTTCTTCGGTCACTACTGGCTGCAGGTCGTGCCGCCGCTGGTGCTCCTCGCGGTGCCCGTCGTCGCGACGTGGGCCAGGTCGCGGGCTCGCCCACTCCTCGTCGCCGCGGTCGCGGTGCCGGCCGTCGTCGCCTGGGCGCTGCTGTTCGTCGCAGGATCGTTCCATCACCGGCCGAACCCGGCTCCGCTCGCCTCATATGTGAGGGCGCACACCTCCACGACCGACCGCGTCTTCGTGTGGGGGTCGTACCCGGAGGTGCTGCTCGCCGCTGACCGGCTTCCCGCTGGAGGGCTCGTGCACACCGACTTCGTCGTCGGTCGATCGGGCGGCCGAAATGACCCAGCTGCCACGCTCTCGAGCGCGGTGCCAGGGGCGGTCGACATCATGCTCCGTTCGCTCGCCGCGGATCCGCCGGCCCTGATCCTCGACACATCGACGTCGGCCTCGCTCGGATACGAGAAGTACCCGACGTCGCTGATTCCAGCGCTCGACCGGTTCATCCGCGATCACTACGACCGTGCCACCAGCGTCGACGGCGTCCAGGTGTTGAAACGTCGGGCATAGTCGGAGGTCGGCCGCGTTCCGCCTCGGCGGCCGCGCCTGCCTAAGCTGGCCCGAATGGAGAGCCGCCAGTTGAGGGATTGGATTCCCTCCGAGGCGCAGCGTGATCTGACGGAGACGAGCCCCGCCCCGCGATCGCATTGGTTGCGCGAAGTCGTGATCGTCGTCGTCTTCTACTACACGTACGAGCTCGTTCGCCGGTTCGCGCATCTCGGCAAGGTGCGTCCCCGGGCGTTCCGCAACCAGCTGTACCTCATCGACTTCGAACGGTTCCTGCACATCTACACCGAGTCCGCCGTGCAGAAGGCGTTCCTCAGTGCGCGGTGGTTCATCAAGGTCATGAACGTGTACTACGGGACGCTGCACTTCATCATCACCGCCGGCCTGTTGCTGTGGGTGTACCTGCGCCGCCACGAGCACTATCGGCAGTACCGCAACCTCCTCGGGATGACCACGGCGTTGGCGCTCGTCGGCTACTTCGCGTTTCCGCTCGCGCCGCCGCGGATGTACCCGTGCCACGATTGCTTCGTCGACACCCTCGACACGATCGGCGGGCTGTGGTCGTATCACTCGAGCGCTGCGAAGGCGATCGCCAACCCGTTCGCGGCAATGCCGAGCCTCCACTTCGGTTGGGCACTGTGGTGCGCGACGCTGTTGTGGTCGTTCGCCCGGCATCGCTTCGTGCGGGCGCTCAGCGTGATCTATCCGATCCTGACGCTGCTCGCGATCGTCGTCACCGCGAACCACTTCTGGCTCGACGCCGCCGGCGGTGCGCTGATCTTCTTCGCGGCGAGCTACACCCTGCGCGTGCTGCGCGGGCGCTCGTTACGAAAGGCGCAAGCGCTCGGCCAGTAGGTCGGCAGCATGCACGCGGGCGGATTCGCCGGCCTGTTCCCCGCTCAACATCCGAGCGATCTCGTCGATGCGTTCGGCGCCGTCGACGCATCGCGCCGTCGCGATCGTCGCGTCGTGCTGCACGGTCTTCATCACCACGATCTGACTGTCGGCGAGTGCGGCAACCTGCGCGAGGTGCGTGACGCACATGACCTGATGGCGCCGACCCAGCCGCGCCAGCGCCTCGGCCACGGCGGTGGCCGCGGTGCCACCGATGCCCGCATCGACCTCGTCGAACACCAGCGTCTCGGGCGCTTCGGTCAGCACGAGCCGCAAGGCGAGCATCGTTCGAGCGAGCTCGCCGCCGCTCGCGACACGCGACAGCGGCAGTAGTGGTAGCCCAGGATTCGCGGCGATGAGGAACGTCACGTCGTCACCGGGCGCATCGTTGCCGACGGTGACTTCGATCTCGGCGTGTGGCATGGCCAAGGAACGGACGACATCGCGGACCGCTCGGGCGAGGTCGACGGCACCTGCCCGGCGAACTTCGGCGACGCGCTGCGCGGCCGCGCGTTCGGCAGCGGTTGCGATCACGCGTTCTTGCTCGAGCGTCGCGACGCGCGCCTCGTACCCCTCGAGCTCGGCGAGGCGCGCGGCGGCCTCACCGTGGAAAGTGATCACGTCGGCGAGCGAGTCGCCGTACTTCCGACGCATGTCGCGCAGCAACTGGCGCCGTTCGCGGATCTCGGCGAGGCGCTGCGGATCCTCCTCGAGCCGCTCCGTGAGCGCTCGAAGGTCGTGGCCGATGTCCGCGAGATCCGCCGCAATCCCTTGCAGTCGCGCGGCGAGATCGTCGAACGGTGACCGCCCGCCAATCGCGCGGAATGCCGCGCCGACGTTGTCGGACGCAGTGGAAGTGACATCGCCGGTCGAACCACCGTCGACCAGTGCGGAAAGCGCGATCTGTCCGGCTTCCCGATGTGCTGCCGCGTCGGCCAGCTCGTCTTCTTCTGCGGTCAACGACTCGTCTTCGTTCTCGCTCGTGATCGACGCGGCAGCGAGCTCGCCGACCTGGAATCGCAACAGGTCGACCTCGCGGGCACGCGACCGCTGATCGCCGCCCAGCGCCGCGAGCGATGCGTCGATCTCCGTCAGCCGTGCCCTCGCGGCACGCAACGGTTCGAGGTCCGTCGCGCAGAATCGGTCGAGTGCGTCGCGTTGCGCGGCGGTCGACAGAAGGCTCTGGTGGGCATGTTGACCGTGGAGATCGACGGTTCGTGCACCGAGATCTGCCAACGTCGTTGCCGTAGCGAGGCGACCGTTGACGTAGGCGCGCGATCGACCATCCGTCGGGATGACGCGAGAGACGATGTACTCGTCGTCACCAACGACGAACCGGCCCTCGACCCGAGCCTCGCCGGCCCCGGCGCGCACGACCGTCGGGTCGGCCCGCCCGCCCACCAAAAGGTTGATCGCCTCGACCAACATCGTCTTGCCGGCACCGGTCTCACCGGTGAACGCGGTCAGTCCGGGCTGCAGGACGAGATCGAGCGACTCGATCACGCCCATCGATTCGATGTGCAGTTCATGCAGCATGTCAGCGGTCCGAGAGGCCGAACTTCGTCTTGAGGATCTGATGGAACCGTCGTTCGCCGAAGCGAACGAAGCGAGCGACCGCTGCGGACGCGGCGACGACGATCGTGTCGCCTTCGGCAAGGCTCGCGCTCGTCCGGCCGTCGATGGACAGCGTTGCCGATCGACCGCCAATCACCTCGATCTCGACCTCCTCGTCCGGGTCGAGGACCAACGAACGGTCGAACAACATGTGCGGGGACACCGGTGTCAGGAGCAGCGCACGGTGCTTCGGAGACACAACCGGTCCGCGTGCCGACAACGAATACGCAGTCGAGCCGGTCGGCGTGGCGATGATCAAACCGTCGGCGGCGTATGACGTGAAGGCAGCGCCGTCGATGCGCACGAGGAGGCGAACGGTGTGCCCGGCCTCCTGCTTCTCGACGACTGCTTCGTTCAACGCCGTCCAACGTTCGGACGCGTCGACGCTCCGCGCGCCGGAGCGATGGAGTGCAGCGTCGAGCATCATCCGCTCTTCTATCCGCCATTCACCCGCTGTCGAACCCGCATCCCATCGTTCGAGCGCGGCGGAGAGCGCCGGCGGCTCGACCTCGGTGAGATACCCGAGGAGACCGACGTTGACGCCGATGATGGGGACGCCCGCGCCACAGAGCATCTTGACCGCCCGCAACATCGTGCCGTCGCCACCGAGGCTCAACGCGAGTCCCGCGGACTCGGGCTTGCGCTCGCTGACGAGGTCGAGCAGATCGAGCGGCTCGGCATCTTCCGGCGTCATCCATGCGAAGTGGCCGTGCGCGGCCAGCCACGAGGCTGCTTCACGAGCGAGGGCTGCAGCGTCCAACCTGTCGTGGTGAGCCACCATCAACACGTCGGTCATGAGGAAGATCCTGGCCGACCGAGGCGGGCATGCACAAGGAACTCCCGGTTCCCCTGCGCACCGGTGATCGGCGACTCGATCCAGCCGAGCACCGTGCATCCGTGCTCCACGAGGGCGACTTCGACGTCATGGCACACGCGATCGTGGATCGCTGGGTCGCGGATCACACCGCTGCCGCGGTCGACCTCCGCCCTGCCTGCCTCGAACTGCGGCTTCACCAACAGCACGATGTCACCGCCTGTCCGCAGCACGGCGAGCATCGGCGGAAGCGCACGGATCACCGAGATGAACGAGAGGTCGGCGACGACTGCGTCGACGAGGCCGCCGATGGCGTCGACGTCGAGGTCACGGACGTGCAGGCGTTCGAACACCGAGACGCGCGGATCGTTCCTGATGCGCGGATGCAGTTGACCATGGCCGACATCGACCGCGACCACATGCGCCGCACCACGCTGCAACAGACAATCGGTGAACCCACCGGTCGAAGCACCTGCATCGAGCACGCGCTTGCCGCTGACATCGACGGCGAACGACGACAGCGCGGCATCGAGCTTGTTGCCACCCCGACTGACGAACCGCGAAGGCGGTCCTTGGACGATGACGGCGTCCGCAGGATCGACGAGACGCGCCGACTTGTCGGCGACAGAGCCGTTCACCAGCACGAGACCCGCGTCGATGGCATGCGCCGCTTCGCTCCTCGTCGGCATCAAACCGCGCCGCACCATCTCCGTGTCGAGCCGCAGCCGCCGCGCCACCCGCTACTGCTTCGCAGACGCCTTCTGCGCAGCGTTCTTCTTGACCGAGGCCTTCTTCGCGCCGGCCGACTTCGTCGCTCCGCTCTTCGTCGCCGCCTTCTTCGTTGCGGTCTTCTTCGCCGGAGTTGCCCTCTTCGCGGTTGCCTTCTTGGCGGTTGCCTTCTTGACCGGCGTTGGCGACGACGACGCGGTTGCGGCCGGCGTCGACGATGCGGCAGCGGGCTGCTTCGTCGCGACGTCTGCGGAACGAGCAGCCGTCTTCTTGGCACCTCGTGACGCAAAGCCGAAGTTGCCGGCAACGTCTTCCATCCGGCTCTCGACATCGTCGAGGCGCTGCGCGAACCTGCCGAGCTGCTTCGACACCTCCGCCTGGATCAGGCTCATCACGTTCTCGGTCGTTGCCCGACCACGGTCGACGAGTTGTTGCACCGTCTTCTCCGCATCCTTGCGACGCAAATCGCCGGCCTTCACGAAGTCGGCGACGAGCTTCTCCGCGTTCTTCTGCGACATCCCGGAGAACTGCGCGCCGGTGTCGAGGAGACGCTTGAGTAGTGGGTTACCTGTCATGCTGGCATGTTATCCGTGCCTGCTTGCACGCCGAGCAGAAGCTTCGCGACTGCGGCGAGGTTCGGGGCAACGATGGAGGGCTTCGGTACGACGGTCGCGCCCGGAGGCGTGACGCCGGACTCGACGTGCGCGTACCGGCAACCGAGCGTCGCGGCCATCAGCCCATCGGTCTCCGGCCGATCACCGACCATCACTGCGCCCTTGGCCGC
>DASWRR010000060.1:0-6843 GCA_036403055.1 Ilumatobacteraceae bacterium
CAACTCGGCGACCCACGTCTCTTCCGGCTGGTCACTGACCGTGTCGTCGGGGAAGTAGAGCGGACCCTCGGGCATCATTGCTGTGAGGTGGGCGATCAATGCGGGGATTCCCTCACCCGTCTTCGCCGACACCGGGAAGTAGTCCGACGCTCCCAAGGACGATGCCGCACTGAGCTGACCGATCACGCGGTCCTTGCTGACGGCGTCGATCTTGTTGACGATCACGATCGACGTCGGAAGGTCGAGATGGCCGGCGACCCACTGATCGCCGGTGCCGAATGGCTTGGTCGCGTCGATCACCAGGCACACCGCGTCGACATCACTGACGCTGTCGAGCGCCGTCGCGTTGACCCGTTCCCCGAGCGCGGTGACAGGCTTGTGGAGACCGGGCGTGTCGACGAACACGACCTGCGCGTCGGCGGTCGAGAGAATGCCGCGAACGCGCGTGCGAGTGGTCTGTGGTTTGTCGCTGACGATCGAGACCTTGCGCCCGCACATCGCATTCACGAGCGTGGACTTGCCGACGTTAGGACGTCCGATGAGAGTGACGAAGCCGCTGCGCACGTCAGACCGTCGTCGCCGCGACGGTGGTGCCGGGGCTGATGGTCGTCGTTGTCGTTGTCGCGGTCGGCTGGTTCACCAGTTCGACGTAGTCGCGGCGGGCGAGTGGCTCGGTTCCGTTGCTGATCCCGCCGGACCGTCGAGGGACGCCGAGCGGTTGACCGCTCTGCACGAACAGCACCTGACCGATTCCGCCGACCTCTGTCACGGTCAACACGATCTGGCCGATGGCCAGCAACTGATCGTCCGGTGGCGTCTGCTCGAAGAAGCCGGGCGGCAGGTCGATCGTCGCGATTCCGGAATCATCTTCTCTCGACGTGATCAATGCCTGCTCCTTCGACGGTACCGCTGAGCGTATGCCGACACCGAGGCCACCGGCCGGTGGTCCCTCTTGTAGCGCCTGCAGCACCTGGTTCGTGGTCACCGGCTTGGCGAGCGGCCGCGGGTATCCCTTCAACTGCCCTCCACTGATGAAGTACAGCGTCACATCATCCGTCGCGATCGTCGTCGCAGTGTCCAAGGCAGTGGTCGTCGTCGTCGGCTCGATCGTCGTCGCCGGAGTCGTCGATGTGGTCGTCGGAGGAATCGTGTCGCCCAACTGACGAAGGTCCTTCTCCTGGATCGAGCTCACCTGGCCGTTGTCGGGGATCCCGCAGGCAACGAGCACGGCGACCATCAGAACGCAGATCGCGAACAGTCGCTTCACCATCACGCCACCTCTCCGAAGCTGACCTTGAAGCGGGCCCCGCCACCAGGACGGTCCTCCACCCACGCCTCGCCGCCATGCGCGTGGGCGTGCTCGGCGACCAGCGCGAGGCCGAGCCCTGTCCCGACGCGATGGCGCGCCGCGCTGCCGCGCGCGAATCGCTCGAAGATGCGGACGCGTTCGCCACGCGCAACGCCGGGACCGACATCGTCGACAGAGAGGGCAATGCCATGACGGCCGTGCGGCTCGACCTTCACCCGCGACGGTCCACCCGCGTGCTCGCGGGCGTTCTCCAGCAGGTTCGCCAGGATCCGTTCGAACCGCAGCTTGTCGACGCGCACCGTCTTCGGAACCTTCGGATCGATCTCGATCGGAGTGTCGGCGAATCCGTACCGTTGCGCGATTCGCGAGACCAGTTCGCCGACGTCGACCTCCTCGCGAAGCAGCTCCGTCGAACCGGCGTCGATGCGCGACAGCTCGAGCAGGTCCATCACCATCTGATCGAAGCGACGGATCTGCCCGACGACGACATCGAGCGCCTGCTGCGTCCGTTCCGGAAGGTCGCCCCGTCGCGTGTCGAGCACCTCCACCGCCGCGGTGAGCGCCGTGATCGGTGAACGCAGCTCGTGGCTGACGTCCGATGCGAACCGCGCTTCACGTTCGAACCGGGTCTGCACGGCGTCGGCCATGTCGTTGAACGATTTCGCCAGCCGGGCGAGGTCAGGGTCCGCCTCGGGCGCCATGCGCGCGTCGAATCCTCCCGAGGCGATCTCGCCCGCGGTCGTCGCAACGCGCGAGATCGGGCGGAGCAACCGGCGGCTCGTCGACCAGCCGAGCGCTCCGGCGAACAGCGTCGTCACCGCAGCACCGATCGCCAAGGCGGTGCCGATCGCCCGCAGCGCACGGTCGGTGTCTCGCAGCGGAATGGCCTCGTAGTACTGCGCATGTGCAGCGGGGATGTCGAGACCGACGGCCATGAACGGGTCGCCACCGACGCTGAACCGCTTCGTCGCGCTGCCGCCATGCGAGACGAAGTTCATGAGATCCGCGGGATACGTCGACACCGGAAACGCGGCGTCCGAGAGGATCGGGTCCTTGCCGGTCACGCTCAAGAACGCGAAACCCTCGCTGTTGTGCTTCAGGCTCTTGACGAGCCTGTCCACCTCTTGATCCGTCGGCGGTGGGTTCTGCTGCAGCAGCGTGGCGCGTACCGAGGTTGCGTTCGACACCGCTTGGGTCAAGATCACGCTCGAACGCTGATCGACGAGGAAGCTTCGAGCGACGCCGTAGGTCACCACTGCCAACGCGAGTCCGGCGACGAGCGCGGTCAACCCGAAGAAGAGCGTGACGCGTGTACGAAGACGCAGAGAGCGTCGTTGTCGATCGGCCACTGCGACAGTGTTGCCGATCGCGAGCGATCGTGCCGTGGCGCGTGTGCTCAGGCGGCGACGCTGACCAGCGGCACTGCTTGCTCTTCGCTCGGCAGCACCGGGGCGAGCGTGTCGAGATCGGCGAGGATGAGCTCACTGCGCAGCATGAGCTCGGCGCAGACGAAGACCAGTTGCTGGCCCCGTCCCGAGCAGGTACGGGCGACGTCGCGGAGCGCTTCGACGCCGACTTCGGCGAGCAGGGACACGCCGGAGAGGTTGATCACGAGTCCGTACGACTGTGGCCCGATGAGGCACGCGCTGCGGATCGACATCGCTTGTTCACGGTTGATGACCGGGCCGGTGACGCTGATCATGGTCACGTGGCGATAGGTGTCGGTGTGCGCAGTAAGGATCGGTGTCAACACTTGCAGCCTCCGATGTCGGGACGGACTCACCGCCGGTCGCTTCGGACCACAGATGAGAGTCGGGAATGTGCTGCCCGCACTTCGCGCTGCCGGTGGAGTACCAGGGGGAGGTAGGTACCCCACCGGGGCAGCGTGAACAGTGGCTATCGTGACGGACGAATGTGACGGGATGACGCTCCCAATGTGCGTTTTCTGTAACATAATGACCACGGCGAGTAGGTTCCTGCACGTGCATTCCCTGCTGTTCATCGAAGACGACGACGCGATCCGGCTCGCGCTCAGCCTCGCGCTCGAGGACGAGGGATACGACGTCCGCCAAGCCGAGGACGGCAGATCAGGGCTGGCTCTTTTCGCACAACGTGAGCCTGACCTGGTGCTCCTCGATCTTCGGTTACCTGATATGAGCGGTTTCGAGGTATGTCGAAACCTGCGTGCGACGAGCATCGTGCCGATCATCATCGTCACAGCGCAGGCGGACACCTACGACTTGGTCGCCGGTCTCGAGGCCGGGGCGGACGATTACGTGACGAAGCCGGTCGTGCCGAAGGAGCTCGCGGCGCGCATTCGCGCTGCGCTTCGCCGAGTGCACCTCCACGACCTGCCGTCGTCGTCGCCCGCGAGCCGCTTCGGTGACGTCGAGTTGCGCCGTCAGCAGGGGATCGCGTTGAAGGGGGGACGCGAGCTCAGCCTCACCAAGACCGAGTTCCGGCTGCTGTGCGAGTTCGCCGATCATGTCGGGATGGTGCTGTCCCGCGACCAGCTCCTCGAACGAGTGTGGGGATACGAGTACCTCGGCGACAGCCGCCTCGTCGATGCCCACGTCCGCCGGCTGCGAGTCAAGATCGAAGACCAGCCCGACGAGCCGAAGCTCATCGTCACCGCCCGCGGCATCGGCTACCGGCTCTTGCCCTGACCCCGCTCGTCCCGAATCATCACCTTGCCCATCGTGGCGGGCGCTTCTCGGCGAACGCGGCCATTCCTTCGCGACCCTCTTCGCTGGTGAACAACGACTCGGACAGTGCTTGCAACTCCGCCATCGTGTGACTCCCACGCAACAGCGTCTTGGTGACGGCGACCGCGTTCGGCGCACCGAGCAGGATGCCGCGAACCAGTTCGCCGACGGTCGCGGCAACGTCGTCCGAGACATGGGTGACCAGCCCCATCGCGAGCGCGTGAGCGGCGTCGAACGACTCGCCGGTGAGGTACGCCGCGGCGATGCTCGACCAGCCACATCGCTGAAGAATCGGCGCGGTGATGATCGCCGGCGCGACACCGATGCGAACCTCGGTGAACGCAAACGTGATCGACGGATTGACGACGACGAGGTCGCACGCCGCCATCAATCCGACGCCACCGGCGCGCACCGCCCCGTTGACCGCTGCGATCACCGGCGATGGCATCGTCGCGAGACGCTCGATCGCGCGGACGAACGATGTGGAGTCGACCGTCCCACCGGCGCGTTCTTTGAGATCGGCACCCGCGCAGAACACCGGTGGCGTATGCGTCAGCACGACGACGCGAACCCTCGATCGCTCGGCCTCGTCGAGCGCCCGGTGCAGGTCGGACAACAGTTGTTGCGACAGCGCGTTGCGATTCGATGGTGAGTCGAGCGTGACGGTCGCGACCTCGTCCTCGATCGCGACATCGACGAGCAGGCTCACAGCGGGCGACTGTACCCGCCTACCCCGTGATGTCCCGTAGAAACGCCTCGACCTCGCTGCGCTCCCGCGTCCGTTTCATCGGGGGCAGTGCGCTGACGATCTGCCATCGGTAGGACGCCTTGCCGAGCCGCGGGTCGAACACCGCGACGACCCCACGGTCCGTTGCGTTGCGGATCAATCGGCCGGTCGCTTGGGCGAGCAACATCGCCGCTCTGGGCAGATCGATCTCGGCAAAGGCCGCCGCACCCAACAGTTCACGGCGAGCACTGAGCAGCGGGTCGTCCGGCCGCGGAAAAGGGATCCGGTCGATCGTCACGAGTGACAGCGTTCGCCCGGGGATGTCGACACCCTGGAAGAACCCGGCGGTCGCGAACAGGCACGCCGACTCGTCGTCCGTGAACGCCTTGACGAGTGCGGTCTTGGGGAGATCACGCTGCGTGAGGATGTTCATGTCGACTCGGGCGCGCACCGCTGCTGCCGCGGCGTCCATTGCTTTCCAACTGGTGAACAGCGCCAGGGTTCGGCCGCCGGCCGCGGTGATCAGGGCGGCAAGCTCGTCGTGAACCGCAGCCGCGAACTGCGGCGACCGTGGATCGGGCAGATGCAACGCGCAGTACAACAGGGCGTTGGCGCCGTAGTCGAACGGACTACCGACGTCCATCTGCGTGTACGAGCCATCCGGCAGGCCGACGCGATGGGCGACAGTCGTGGGAAGGGTCGCGCTGGTCAGCACGGCCGTCCGCTTCGACCAGATCCCGGCAGCCAGCACGGGACCGACATCGAGCGGCGCGATCTCCAGCCGGGCGTTGTCGGGGCTGCCCGACACGAACGCCACGTACCCGTCGTGGGCGCCGAGCGCGATGTCGATCTGTTCCTGAACGCGTGTCGCCACCTGCTGGGCGCGCAACTTGCGTTGTTGCGCTTCCGGCACGTCGGTGTTGATGGCGCGCAACGCCGATTGCGCCTTTTCGATTCGACCGCGCGCCTCGATCAACGCGTCCTGGATGGGACGTGGGAACGGCGTGGTGAGGCGATCTCCGCTGAACGGCCGCAGCGCTTCACGAATCGCTGGCGCAGTCTCGGCGAGCCCGCCGACGATCGCGGGATCGTCGAGCACACGACGCACGGCGGCGGCAAGGTTGGAGAATCGACCAGGCCCGATCTGCACACCGACGGTGTCGCTCATGATGTCTTCGAGCTGATGCGCTTCGTCGATCACGACGACGTCGTGCTCGGGCAGCATCACGTTCCCGCTGGCGACGTTGAGGCCGTAGAGGTGGAGGTTGACGACGATCACGTCCGCGACCGACGCACGTGACCGGGCAAGCTCGGCAAAGCACACCGCGCCCATCGGGCACTTGGTCCCACCTGGGCACTCGTCGCTGCCGACACTGACCGCCTGCCACGACCGGTCGTCCGGCGACCAGGTCAGGTCCGCCTGATCACCGGTCTTCGTCGTGCCGGACCACTCGCTCAATCGTTTGATCTCGACCTTCGTGGTGGTTGCAAAATCCTCGATCTCGAGTTGCGTCTGTCCGGCGGTCGAGCCCTGCAGCTCGCGTACGCGTTGCATGCAGATGTAGTTGCTGCGGCCTTTCAGCACCGCCCACTCGAACGGGCGCCCGAGGTTCGCCTCGAGAAAAGGGAGGTCCTTCGTCGCCAGCTGGTCTTGCAGGGCCTTCGTCGCCGTGGCGACGACGACCCGTTTCCCCATCATCACGGCGGGCACCAGATAACCCAGCGTCTTGCCGGTACCCGTGCCGGCTTGCACGATCAAGTGCTTCCCGCCGGTGATCGCCTCCTTCACGGCGGACGCCATTTCGCGCTGGCCCTGACGGTCCTCGGCGGCCGGTAACGCCGCAGTCACCTTGGCCAAGGTCGTGCGAACGCGGTCGTCGGACATGCCAGACGACGCTACCGAGCCGCGCTGCGAACGTCGGCGATGACTAGCGTTCAAAGGCCGTGCTGATAGCAATCGCAGTGCTCCCCCCAGTTCGCCTCTTCATGATCCTGGCCGCCTTCGTTGCGGTCGTCGAGGTGCTCCGCCCCGCGCGGACGGGTCCGGGGATTCGTGGTCGCGCCGAGAACGTCGTCGTGTTCACGATGAACGTGATCATCTT
>DASWRR010000061.1:0-4313 GCA_036403055.1 Ilumatobacteraceae bacterium
CTTCTTCGGGCCGGACCCGCGTCTTCGTCAGATGGTCGCGCACCTCAGCGACGAGGATCTGGTGCACCTGCCGCGCGGCGGTCACGACTATCGCAAGCTGTACGCCGCGTACAAGGCGGCCATCGACAACATGGGCACCGGTGCACCGACAGCGATCTTGTGCAAGACGATCAAGGGTTGGACGCTCGGCCCCGACATCGAAGGCCGCAACGCGACGCACCAGATCAAGAAGATGACGAAGGATCAGTTGCTCGTCCTGCGCGACCGCTTGTACCTGCACGACGAGATCCCCGAGAACGCGTTCGACGGCGACCTGCCGCCGTACTTCCGCCCGGCGGAAGACTCGATCGAGTACCAGTACATGATGGAGCGTCGCAAGGCGTTGGGCGGCTCGATCCCGAAGCGCACGACACGTGCGCGCAAGCCGTTGCAACTGCCCGATGCCAGCGCGTTCAGCGAGTTGCTGACGGGCTCGGGAACGCAAGCGGTCAGCACGACGATGGGGTTCACCCGCCTCGTGCGCGGGCTCGCTCGCGACGAGAAGTTCGGCCACCGCGTGGTGCCGATCATCCCGGACGAGGCGCGCACGTTCGGCATGGACTCATTGTTCCGCGAGCTCAAGATCTACGCATCGCAAGGGCAGAAGTACGAGCCGGTCGATCACGAGATGTTGTTGAGCTACGCCGAAGCGGCCAACGGTCAGATCCTCGAGGAAGGCATCACCGAAGCCGGATCGACGGCGAGCTTCATCGCAGCCGGCACCGCGTACGCGACCCGCGGCGTGCCGGTCGTGCCGTTCTACACCTTCTACTCGATGTTCGGTTTCCAGCGCGTCGGCGACCTCATCTGGCAAGCGGCCGACGCCCGGACGCGCGGATTCCTGCTCGGCGCGACCGCCGGCCGCACGACCCTGATGGGCGAAGGTCTGCAGCACCAGGACGGGCACTCGTTGGTCCACGCGTCGACGGTGCCGCCATGCCAGGCGTATGACCCAGCGTTCGCGTACGAGGTCGCCGCGATCGTGGAAGAGGGGCTGCAGCGCATGTACGGCGGCGGCAGCGAAGACCCCGACGTCTTCTACTACATCACCTTGTACAACGAGAACTACCAGATGCCACCGCTGCCCGACGGCGACCCTGCGGAGATCCGCGCCTCGATCATGCGGGGGCTCTACCGGTGGGCACCGGCGCCGGCCGGCAAGTCGCTGGGCGCGACGCTGTTGTTCTCCGGATCGGCGCAAGGCGCGGCGCGAGCCGCGGCCGTGGAACTGGCCGAGCACTTCGATGTTGGTGTCGAACTGTGGTCGGCAACCTCGTACAAGCGGCTGCGCGAGAACGCGCTCGAGGTCGAGCGGTGGAATCGGTTGCATCCGAGCCAGGACCCGCGCACGGCCGACGTCGCCTCACTCCTCGCCGACTCCCCCGGACCGGTCGTCGCGGTGACCGACTTCATGAAGCTGGTCCCCGAGCAGGTTGCCCGGTTCCTCCCCGGGCGCACGTTCGTTCCACTCGGCACCGACGGCATGGGTCGTTCGGACACTCGTGAGGCGCTGCGCAACTTCTTCGAGATCGATCTCGGGCATGTCGTGGTAGGTGTGCTGTCTGCCTTGCATGCGTCGGGCGAGATCGGACCCGATCTCGTGGAGGCCGCCATACATCGCTACAACATCGATTCCGACACGGTCGATCCCTACCTCGTCTGAGCCGCGAGACGCACTGCGTCCCGAGAGGGAGCTGAGGTCAGCTCCACCAGCCGTTGACGTCGATGATCACGTGCGCGGAACCCGATGAGAGGATGCAGATCGCACCGGTGGACGACAGCGGCAGTTCGGCTGCGTTGGCAACCGCTGCGGACACTTCGTAGTTCACGTTCGATGTGGTCGGGACGGCGCCGCACGGCCATGCCGTGACGAATCCGCTCGTCGTGCCGTCGACGACCGTGAGGTTCGCCGAGACCGCCTTGGCGTTGGCAGGAACGCCGCGGACGCCGGCCATCTGGATGACCAGCGTCTGATTCGGGGTGAGGCGTGCGCCGGCCTGACCGGCGTTCACGTCGCTGCGGAAGTTGTCGCGGGTGTCGGTGAAGCGGAACGGGGCAGTCGGCGTGAACTTGTTGGCTGCGCCGGCCGAGATGTAGCCGACGACGTCGGCGAGGACGTCGGTGTCGGTGCTGGCGAACAGGCACACCGTTCCCGTCGGCGACACTTGCGCCATCACGAGGTTCGGCGTCGCCTTGCCGGCCGCCGGGTTGAGGCTCGACGTGGGCGGCATCGCGCCGCACGGGAACACCGTGACGTACGAGTCGATCGACGGGCCGACGCCGGTGACGTTGAGGGCGACGGCATTGGCGTTGGTCGGCACGCCGGCGACACCGGCGACCTGCAACTCGACGACCTGGCCGGCCATCAGACGGCCCGGCGTGCCGGTGCCGTCGCGGCTGTCCATCAGCCGGACGGGGGCGACCGGCATGTAACGACCGGTTGCCGACGTCGAGTAGTACCCGCCGACATCGATCACGAGATCGGCGGCGACGTTGGTGTATGCGCAGAGTTGGCCGTCGGCGTTCAGCGGAACGGTCGCCGTGTTGGCGACTGTTTCGTTCGCCGAGAAGTTCAGATTGGAGACGTCGGGCTGTGCCGCGCAGTTCCACATCGTGAGGAAGCCGGACCCAGCGGGTCCCGTCACGGTCACGTTCGCGAGCACGGCCTTGGCCGACATCGGCACGCCGCCGAGACCGGCGACCTGAATGCGAGTGACGCCGCCGCCGACGAGCCGAGCGGCGCCGATCGAGTCACGAGTGTCGACGATCCGGGACGGTGACAGCGGCGCAAAGCCGGTCGATGCAGAGGTCGGCTGGGCGCCGATGACAGGTGCAGGCGTTCCCGTAGCGGCAGCCGGATCGACGGTGAAGCCCCAACTCACGTTGCGGGCCGAGGTGTTGGCGACGACGCTGTACGCCCCAGGAGCGAGGATCGTCCGCGGCACGATGATCACCGCGTTGTCACCCTGCAGGATCTGCTGGGCAACGCCACTGGTGTTCGATGCCGACAGCACGCAGACCTCGATGGGCTGGCCGTCGGGACCGACGAGCGAGGCGCTCGGGTTCGTCGCTGCCTCTGGCATCATCGCGATGATCGGCAGGCCGGCCGAACCCGTCCAGTTGCAGTAGGTCATCGGGCTGGGTGACTCGACGACGAAGCGGTCGAGGTTGGTCGTCGTCCCGTTGCCCGGGAAGAGCACGGGCGCCGCGGGACGTGGTGCTGCGACGAGACCGCGGATCACATCGAGCGTCGCACCGGAGTGCCACGTCGGTGTCGACGCGAGGTCGCACTTGCCGAACCCAGTCGTGCGCAGGTTGGGACGCAGGACGCCGATCGCGTGGAACGGACCGCTCATCCACAGTTCGACGTGGCTGCGAGCGCTGGTGTTGAGGACGCTGGAGACTGCGACGTTGCCGTTGTTGCCGGCCAGATCGCCCTCTGGCGTGTAGCCCGGGAGACCCGGGGTCTCGTCGTGGCTGATGCCGTTGTAGAGCATGTAGCACGAGTGCTGCGCAGCGCCTGCCGACATCGAGGCATCCTCGGTGACGGGCGGCTGACCGGCCATCGCCCGGTAGTAGTTGACCGAGGTCAACCAGCTCGCCGACGGTGGGATGAAGGCAGGTGAGGGACCGGCAGCGTTGACCGTGGACGACACGAAGGTGGCGGCCAGCAGGCCGAGACCGATTCCTAGGATTGAGAGGTTCTTCCGTCGCGTCTGCAGGTACAACATAACTTTTGCCTTCCTCGGCCTTCCTTCCCCTGACGCAAATGGTCACCCGTTCGATATATGGATCGGGCTGGCGGGGCCGGTACTTGAGTTGGCCAAGGGCCGAACTCGGACGCAGCGTCGAACAACAGACGAACTCTTGAGAGAGCGGTCACCGAGAGCGAGTCCACACGTGCCGCATGGCACGTATGCAGGCGCGTTATCGGCGGCGGCGGGTCAAAAGGGCGTGCGGGGCGGACGCGAGCCCGCTGAGCAGCGCCCTGGCGTGGGTGCCGCGAGGCGCCCAGCGGACGCGTCGCATCGACAGCCACAGCGCACGGCGGATCGTCGGAACGTCACCGAACCGAAACACGAAACGCAAACGGTTCCGCTCCTGCAGGTAACGGGCCCGATCGCCGAGTCGAGAGGTCGACGCGCTGAGCCGATGCCGCACGACGCTCGCGGGCACGCAGCGATATCTCCAGCCGAGCAATGCGCCGCGGCGGGCGAGGTCGAGGTCCTCGTAGTAGAGGAAGTACGACTCGTCGAAGCCGCCCGTCACCCGAA
>DASWRR010000062.1:0-1674 GCA_036403055.1 Ilumatobacteraceae bacterium
CCTGACGTGTTGCTTGGTTCAAGCGCTTCTCGATCGTCTCGAGGTCGGCAAGCGCGAGCTCGATCTCGACGACGCGAAGATGTTCGATCGGGTCGCTCGGTCCGGTGACGTCGTCGTCCTCGAAGGCGCGCAGCACCAGCACGATCGCATCGACCTCGCGGATGTTGGCGAGGAACTTGTTGCCGAGTCCCTCACCCTTCGAAGCACCTTCGACCAACCCACCGATGTCGACGACCTGCACGGCCGCGTGCACGATCGACTTCGACTTGCTCATCGTCGCGAGCCGATCCACGCGCTCATCGGGCACCTTCGCAACGCCGATGTTCGGGTCCTTCGTGGCGAACGGGTACGGCGCGGCGAGGGCGCCGCCACCGGTGAGTGCGTTGTACAGCGAGCTCTTGCCCGCGTTGGGGAGGCCAACCAGGCCGAAGCGTTCCATAGCGAAGTGGTGAGGCTACCTCCGGTGATTTCCGCTTGACCGCTGCGGGCGTCGATCTGTGTGGCATGAAGAGAGCGCTCGCCATCGCGTTCGTCGCACTGGCGGTCTCGGTGCCGGCATCGGTCGGCGCGGGCCCACTCGGTACCCAGATGCCGGCCAACTGCGTCGCGCACACGAGCTTCGACGGCTCGCCCGATCTCGTCGACGACTTCCGTTGCGCGGGAATCGCGATCGAGTTCCACACCGCCGGCGTCGCGTTGTCGCCGGCGCCGATCTGGGCGGGGCAGTGGCTGTTCAAGGACGAGGCCGGGCAGTTCCGCGTCGGCTCGTGCACCTTCAACCGCGGCATCCATCCGACCATCGATGCGCCATCGTTTCCTGTCGCGCAACAGTTCCCGAACGACCCGACAGGCGCGAAGGGCGCGTACCTCACATGGCGCTACGGCGACACGACGGACGACCTCACGGCAGCGGCGATGTGGGCGGTGTTCCACTTCTACGCACAGGACAGCGCTGGGACGCGACGCGCGACGAACGCGTTCGCTCCGTTGATCCCGTCGCTGCAAGGCGTCGCGACGGCGAGCGGCCGCGCCGACATCCAAGCCCTCGCGATCGCGCTCGACGCGCAGGCCGCGTCCTTCGCAGGTGAGTGGGCCATCTCCGTGACACTGAGCATCGACGGCTCGATCGATGCGACTGTCGTTGCCGGAACGCAGCCCGTCGCCGGGGCAACGGTCATGTTGCTGGTGAGTGGACAAGACGCTCCGATGACGTTGCAGACCGGCTCGGCCGGCACGGCCCGCTCGACGATGTCGGTCGTCCCCGGCGTGATGACGGTCGTCGCGTCCACCGCGGCGCCGGGCCCTGCCGCCGTGTATCGAGGCAGCCCCGCCGGCCCCGACCCGCAGGGCGCGCAGCGGCTTGTCACCGGAGGCGTCCCTCGCGTGATTGCCGCGACCGCGACGGTCGACGTCTCGGTTGCGCCGACAACAACGACAACGACGATCGCGCCCACGACAACGACGACGATCGCACCGACGACGATCGCACCGACGACCATGACAACGATCGCACCGATCACGACCATCGCCGAAACGACGACCACGGGCACCGCGATCCCCGACACGACGACCACGAGCACCACCGTGCCGGTGTCCGTTGCGGCGGTGACCACCGTCCCTCCCGCGGAGGAGGTTCTCCCACCGATCCCCGGATCGCCGCTGCCCAGGACTGGT
>DASWRR010000063.1:0-5950 GCA_036403055.1 Ilumatobacteraceae bacterium
CCGAGTTCGTCCGCTTCCCGAAGCCCGACTGGTCGCCCGAACGCTTCCGCGCATCGATGTACACGTGTCATCTCTCGGCGTTGCGGCGAGACGTGATCGACGAGGTCGGTGGTTTCAGGAACGGCTTCGACGGATCGCAAGACCACGATCTGATCCTCCGTGCCACCGAACGCATCGCGGCGAACGGCCGCACCATCGTTCACCTCCCGGCGATCCTGTACCACTGGCGCCACATCACGACCTCCGTCTCACGCGAAGGTTCGACGCTGACCGTTGCGGTCGCGAACGGTTTGCGCGCAGTCCAAGAGCAATGCGACCGCATGGGCATCGATGCGAAAGTCGAGCACGGACCACTGGAGGGGACGTATCGGTTGGTGCGCGGCCTGCCTTCGTCCACCGCGGTCACCGTGGTCGTACCGGTACGGGCTGACGCCGACACGGCGCGCGCCGCCATCACGACGATGGAGTCGCTCGACACGTCGCATCCGACAACTCGGTTGGTCGTCGCCTACTCGGTCGGGTTGCCCGTCGCGACGGTCTCATCGCTCGACGACGCAGCCGGCGACAGATGGCAACTCGTACCCGTCGCCGGTGAGTGGTCGATCGCCGCGGCACTCGACCGGGCGTTCAACGAGTACCCATGCGATGTGTTGATCTCGGTCGCGCCGGGGCTCGTGCCACGGTCGGACGTGACACCCGACTGGTTGGAGACGCTCGCCGGGCTGGCCCGATCCCCCGGCACGGGGATCGCCGGCGCCTTGGTCGCCGACGACGGTGACGCGATCGTCCACGCCGGGTGGGATGTCCCCGCCTTTCGCGAGTTCCAACTCGAAGGCGTCCACGTCGGCGCACCGAGCACCGGCAACGACTTGCTGATCGAGCGCGAGACCGGCGCGGTCACGCTCGCCGCTGCTGCGATGTCGGCGGCACATTGGCGCGAGTTCCGCGGCCGTGCCCACGGCGACTTCGACGCCGCCGGCCGTTCGGTCTCCGCCGCGCTCGCGACGTCGGGATTGCGCAACATGTGGACGCCGTACGCGAGGTTCGACCGCATCGTTGCGATCCGACCCGCACCCACGGGCAGCCGCTACCGCCCGTCGCGTGTCGCTCGCGGCCTGGTCCGCAGGGCCCGAGCTGCACGCGGGTCGCTGGCGGGATAGGACCGTCAGACGTTCCCGGGGGTGTAGCGGTCGTGGACGAGGTGAGTCAGCCATCGACGTTGGATGAGCTCGATCTCCTCCGGCTTGATCCCGGCGACGCGTGACTTCGATTCGAAGTGGTACAGCACGGCCGCCGGCTCGTAGACGCAGGACCAGCCGGCGACGCGCAGCTTCATGCAGTAGTCGACGTCGTTGTAGTTGCCGGGCAGGCCAACGGTGAACCCGCCGACGGCGTCGAACACCGAGTACGGCGTCAGCATGCATGCGGCGGTCACACCGGCAACCTCGCGTCGTCGGAGCAAGACGCCGTTGCGACCAGCGCTGTCGCCGGGAAGTCCGAACGCGACGTGGCCGAGCGCGGTGCGATACGTGTGTCCGGCGTGTTGCAGCGTGCCGTCCTCGAACAGCAACTTGGCGCCGACGGCACCGACGCCAGGGCCGCATGCGTCGATCATCCGCACGAGCCAGTCGTCGGTCACGACTTCGGTGTCGTCGTTGAGCAGCAAAAGGTGATCGCCGGTGGCGTGGGCCGCGCCGAGGTTGACGACTGCGGAGAAGTTGAACGCATCGCGGTACTCGACGATGCGAACCTCGGGCCCGAGCGCGCGGAGCTCGTCAACCGTCTCCGCCGGCATCTCGCGCCCGGCGACGACGATCACCTCGATGTCGACGTTCGCGGTCGCGAGAACGGATCGCACCGACTCGGTGACGAACGTGCGATGCGTACCGCGGATCACGCCACCGGTGCCGATGCTCGGCACGATCGCGCTGACCGTCATCGGCGCAGGCGGCCGGCGACCGCGGACCTCGTCCGGCGGCAGACCTTGTTGACGATTCGTCGTGCGAGCGCGAGCGGCGACACGCGGCTCGTGGTCCGTCGAAGTTCGGTGTTGACGACCTCGAGTTGGGCGACGCGACTGGTGAGGTGGGCGAGCCGCGCCCGAAGATCGGCGACCTCGGCGACGCGTTCAGCGAGCTGGGCGCGTAGCTGCTCGGCTTCGGCTGCGGATCCGATGGCAGCGTCCGTCGAGGTCCAGCGAGCCAGCCGCTGCCGCGGCGAGTCGTCGTCCAGTTCTGTCACGCCTCG
Source organism: Ilumatobacteraceae bacterium (assembly GCA_036403055.1). Taxonomy (GTDB): domain Bacteria; phylum Actinomycetota; class Acidimicrobiia; order Acidimicrobiales; family Ilumatobacteraceae; genus JAENVT01. Next base: position 2,248 of record DASWRR010000063.1, read on the forward strand.
TCGACCTGTTTGCGCAGCGCGTCGACTCGGGCGACGAGATCGTCGGTGGCGGCCGCGACGGCGGCGCGGACTCGGTCGAACTCGTCGAGCTGACGATCGCGTAGCAGTGCGAGCTCCTTGTTGAGCGTGGCCACCTGCTCTTCGATGATGGCGACGCGCTGTTGCAGGACCTGCGCTGCTGCCTGGCTGTTCCGCAGCCAGGTGAGTTGGCTTCGAACTCCCATGGTGTCAGTCTCCCGCGAACAGTAGGTGGCCGATCAAACTACCGGTGTCCGCGAGGCTGGGCTGTCGCTCCATCGTCTCGCGACCGGCCACCGACAGCCGCTCGGCGAGCTCGTGGTCGCTGATGATTCGACGCATCGCCGCGGCAGCGTCGTCGAGGTCGGGCTCGGCCCACTTCGCGACCGACGGGTACACACCTTCACCGTGCTCGACACTGACGAGCTCGTAGTCGATGAGCAACGAGTTGTCGTCGTTCATGAAGTCGAGGTTGCCCGAGTAACGAGTGGCGATCGTCGGCGTTCGCAACCACATCGCCTCCGCGAGGTGAAGGCCCAAGCCCTCGCTGCGGTGCAACGATACGACGCAGTCGACGCAACCGACGAGCGCCATCTGGTCGGCGCGTGTCAGCGTCTCGTCCCACACCCGAATGTCGTCGCGTCCATCCGCCGCGGCCACGACGCGCTGATGGTTCGGGCGACGCTGATGCCCGTTCATCGTCTTGATGATGAGAACGGGACCCTCATTCGGTTCGAACGCCCGACGGAACGCGTCGATGACACCGAGCGGGTTCTTGCGCTCGGTGACGCTGAGGTGATCGAACACAGCGAGCAGCAGCGGACGATCGGTCACATCGCTGAGCGCACCGAAGTCCGTGCGGCCGCGACCCGACCGCTTCGGCTCGGCGACCGGAATCGGGACATGGCGGACGGGGACGGGCGCGACCGCGGCGAACGCGTCGGTGACGAACCGCGAGCCGGCCCAGATCTCGTCGACGAGCGCAATCGCTTGGCGCATGTGCAGCGGAACGTGCTCGAGCTCCCAGAACCAGTAGCCGATCATCCGCCTCGTCGTGGCGAACAGCTGCGGGAAGTCGCCACCGAGATACGGGAATTGATCGGCGGTCACGACGCACACCGAGTTGGTGAACTCGACCCGGTTGTCGATGCCGGCATCGTGTGCCGGACTGGCTGTGCGCTGGCTGGCGATCGCGGTGTGCGGGATACCCGCGGCGTCGACCGCCTCGCGCAGACGGCGGGCGACGTCGCCGAGGCCGAGAGCGCTGTCGAAGTACCCGACCAGGTTGACGCCATCGTCGCGGAGATGCTCGTTGACGATCACGGCGCTGCGCGTCAGATCCGGCGGATGCAGCAGCATCGGCACATCGTCGAAGGAGAAGGCGCCGCGGCACCACCGCTGAAAGTCTTCGGCCGAGCGACCGGTCGGATCGGGAAACGCGATCTTGAGATCGTCACGTGCGGCGTGGAGCGCCGGCCAGTAGCGCGGTGCCAGCCAGGCGCGGAAGGCGCGGGTGTCCGACCACGGCGCCGGCACGGCCGTGTCGCGCGAGTCGGCGACCACCTTGCGGATCGTGGCGTCGACGACGAGACCGCCGGGGAGGCACAACTGCGAACGCGAACCGGCGAGCTGTGGCGACGCGCTGCGGATGGCATCGAGCCGCTCCGTGTGACCCATCAGCTCGATCCGTTCCTCGCGCTGCGCCTTCGGTTCCAGGGCCCACGGCGTGCGGGTGTCGTACCCCGGCACATCGAGCAAGGCCGGTTCCGTTGACGGCCATCTCCATCGACCGACACCGATCGACTCGTCGGTGCACACCCTCGCAGCGAACAGCTGCGCGGCGCGCGACAGCAAGGCGGCGACGGGAATGCGACCGTCGAGGTTGGACAGCAGCCATCGCACGGCAGGCACCGCCGAGGTTCCGAACGCGGCGACGTTCGATGTGTAGATCCCTTCTGCGACGAGCTCCATCTCGTCGGGCGAGAGTCCGTCGTCATCGAGCGGTTTCGGGGCGCGCGCAACGAGCGTCATCGATGCAGTGGCGTCGTCGACCAAGGCGTCGATCGGCGACAGCACCGCAACCGACCCGACCCACAGCAGCACGACAGTGTCGACCCCGTCCGCCAACAACGCGGTCGTCGCGGCCAATGCGCGATGCCACTCGCCGACCTGCGTTTCACCGGCGATGATCGCGATCTCGGACGCTGCGTCGGACATCTCGCGATCGAGCCAATCGACGCCATCGCTGCCGGGCCGGAGATGCGGGTCGCCGCACCACACGGCGCCGATCTGCCACGTCGGATGGAGACGTCGGATCGCCTCCGCCAGTGGCTGCGGTCGATGACTGCCATTCGGCACGACCAGGACAGCGGCGATACGGGCGGTCATCGCGGCCGCCTCGAAGATCCATGCTGTTCGTGCATCCGGCGTATCTTTATCAGGTGCCTTCCGAGGAACTTGACCATCTGCGGGCGGAGAACGCTGAGCTGCGCCGCCGTGTCGAGCACGTCCAGGCCGAGATCGATCAGTTGCGGGCGGAGTCGCTGCAACGTCGCGACGAGGTTCGCCGTCTCGTGGCGGATCTTCCCGCCGTCGTCAGCCGGCGTGCGGTCGTGCGACAGATGTTGACGCGGGGCTCGCGCCGAACGATGCCGAGCAACTAGGGCGTGGCCGCGGTCAACGTGTTCGTCGCCGCGCGCGGCAACCGGTTCATGACGGAGATCGCCGATTGGATCGCCGAGGCCGCCACGCTGACCGGTCGCGACGCGACGGTGATCTCGGACCGGCTGCCGACCAACGACGGTTCGGTCAATCTCGTCGTCGCCCCGCACGAGTTCTTCGCGCTGTATCCGGCGACGCGTGCGCAGTTGCGCGACGCGGCGGCCGCGAGCATCTGCATCAGCACCGAACAGCCGGGCACATCATGGTTCGACGTCGCCCGCGACTTCTGCCGGCGCGGAGTGTTGGCGCTCGACATCAGCGACCAAGGTGTCGACGCGCTCCGTGCCGACGGTGTCCGCACCGAACGGCTGCGTCTCGGCGGAGTCCCCTCGATGCACACCGATCTCGACGGCAGCGATCGGCCGATCGACGTGTTGTTCATGGGCGCCATCGACGATCGTCGCGGGGCCGCGCTCGCCGACCTCGCGCCGCACCTGTGGCGCGTTCACGCCGACATACGCATCGTCGCCGGTGATCGGCCCATCGACGTGGCCACCCCGAACACGGTCTTCGGTGCGGACAAGCACCGTCTGCTGGCATCGTCGAAGCTGATCCTCAACCTCCATCGCGGCCGCGCCGGTGACGCGACGCCGTACTTCGAATGGGCCCGCGCCGTCGAGGCGATGGCCAACGGGTGTGTGGTGGTGACCGAGCCGTCGACGGGATACGAGCCGCTGATCCCCGGATCTCATGTCGTCGAAGCTGAGCTCGCCGCGATGCCCGCTGCCATCGACGCACTCTTGGGCGACGACGCGGCGCGGTCGCGCATCGCCGACGCCGCACGGGCCGCGATCTTCGGCGAGCTTGCGATGGTCCGCTCCCTCGGCCCGCTGCTCGACCGGATCGAACAACTTCTGCCCACCACCACGGTGCCGCAGCCCGACCGAGTGTTTCGGGCCCACCAGGGGTGGCTCGAAACACTCCGACGCCGCCCGCCGGCACCGCGGGTCGGCGCGTTCCGGCC
>DASWRR010000064.1:0-2343 GCA_036403055.1 Ilumatobacteraceae bacterium
AATGCCGCGATGATCATTGCTCCGGCGAGGCAGAAACCGAAGTAACCGAACAACGGGTTGACGCCCAGCCAGATCGCACCGGCAGCCCCCGGGAATCCGATCACCGCGAGGGTGTGCCCGGCGAAGCTCTCGCGTCGCAGCACCATGAAGTACCCCAGCGCGCCCGAGACGATCGCGACGATCGTGCCGGCGCGCAACGCGTTGACCATGAAGTGGAAGAGGAACAGTTGACGGACGTCGTCGATGAGGTTCCAAGTGAGATCGGCAAGCATGTCGACGCGTCAGTGGTGCGGGCCGTGTGCGGCGTGGACATCCGGTTGGCCGACGACGACCAGGCGACCGTTGCGATCGCGCAACACGTCGATCGGCGTCCCGTAGAGCATCGTCAACGTGTCGGCATTGATGACCGACGCCGGCGGTCCCATGACGGCGCCGCCGTGCGCGAGGTACACGACGTTGTCGACATACGGGAGGATCGGGTTCACGTCGTGGGCGACGAGGACGACTGCGACTCCGAGCGAGTGGCTGACGTCGGCGATCAGTCCACTGACCGACGCCTGGTTCGTGACGTCGAGGCTGTCCAACGGCTCGTCGAGGATCAACAGGTCCGGACGGCGCACCAGGGCCTGGGCGATCAGCAGACGCTGCTGCTCGCCACCTGAGCACTGCCCGATCGGACGTTGTGCGTACGACCCGGCACCGACGAGATCGATCACCTCGCGGACCCGTTCGTTGGCGCGCTCTCGCCTGACACGGCCGACGAACGGCAGTGGCGTTCCCCAACGATCGCCATCCCAGCCGAGGCGGACGACATCGACACCGCGAATTCGCGTGCCGGGGTCGAACGCCCGCCGTTGCGGAAGATACCCGATGCGGTTGTTGTTGCGCCCGGGCGCCGCATCCAGGACCGTGATCGTTCCGGTCGACGTCGGCACGAGTCCGAGGATCGCCTTGAGGAGGGTTGATTTGCCGACGCCGTTGGGCCCGAGCACCGCGACGAAGTCACCGGCCGCGATCTGCAGGTTGACGTCCGACCAGATCGTTCGCCCACCGACGACGACCGACGCATCGGACAACGACACGACCTCGACGCGCTCGCCGTCAGCGGTCGTCATCTGCCGGTCGCTTCTCGAAGCGCTGCCGCGAGGCCGCGGAGCTGTGTCGACTGCCAGTCCTGAAACGTTGCGCCTCGTGGGGACAGGGTCTCGGTGGCCGTCGCAACGGGAATGCCCGCCTTCCTCGCAGCGTCGACCTGAGCGGTCACGTCCGGGGTCGCGTTCTGGACGTTGAACAGGTACACCTCGAGCTGATGCGCGGAGATCTGCGTGTCGATCAGCGTCCTGTCTGCGGCGTTCGGGTCGGTGCCATCGCTGATCGCCTTCAGGAAGGAGGGAGGCGTGATGAGATCCAACCCGACGGCATCGAGTAGGGGAGCGAAGATGCTTTCCGACGCGCCGACTTTCGTGCCCGAGTACCGCGTCCTGATGTCGTCGATCAGACGGTGGTACTCGGCGAGGCCAGTGGTCTCGAAGGCAACGCGTTGCGCGTCGAAGTACGCCGCGTCCGCGGGGTCGAGCCGCTTGAATGCCGACGTGATGGCGTCGGCGACGGTCCCGACGTCTGTCGGCGAGTACCACCTGTGCGGGTTGCCCCCTTCTGGCACACCGACCACGTGACCGACGTCGATCACGGCGCGGTCGACGCTCGGGCTCGCCGCGATCACCTTGGCGGCCCATGAGTCGTATCCGATTCCGTTTTCGACGAACACATCGCTCGACGCGATAGCGCGCGCGTCCCCCGGTGTCGGTTCGTAGTCGTGTGGATCGGTGTCGGGATTGCCCACGATGGATGTCGTCGCGACGTGCGTTCCACCGAGTTGCGCCACGATGCTGCCCCAGGCGTCGATGCTCGCGGTGGCCTTCAGCACCACGCCCTTCGTGGCCCCCGCATGAGTTGTCTCGCCGATCGAGCATCCGGCGAGCGTCAGGGAGGCGACGAGAATCGCTGCACCAGCGGTCCGATGCGTCGACCGTTCTCGAGGAGTTCGCAACCGCATCCATTGCAGTCAATCGGAAATAGGACTGATTGTCAATCTCATTCGCCGCGAGATCAACGGGACTCGATCGATACACTCGCCAACGTCATGGCGACCGCGACAGAGCTCCATCACAAGGTCCGCGAGCGACTCGGACGCGTTGATCAGATGTACACGCGCGGCCGACAGACGATCGTCGCGGCACTTGCCGAAGCCGGGTCACCGATCACGATCGCCGACCTCCTCGACCGCGCTCCGAAGTTGACCCTGAGCTCCGCGTACCGCAATCTCGCGATGATGGAGGAAGC
>DASWRR010000065.1:0-9147 GCA_036403055.1 Ilumatobacteraceae bacterium
GCGCTCGGCCAGCTCGACGAACGGTATGACGAGGTCGACGACATTCTCCGGGCGCGGCGTCTGCCGTCCCTGCAGCTTGTCGGCAGCCCGGATCGACGCACGCTCGACCTCAACGCGTTGCGGTCGGCCGGTGTGCACATACTCGGCAAGTTGATGCGTGTTGACGGCGGCCGCGGGTTCTTCTCCGGTGGTCTCGCCAACCTTGTTGCCAGCGCCGACCTCAAGCAGCTGCGGCTGTTGCAACGCATCGACGAGTTCGCGGTCGATCGCGATCTCGGCGGGGCGCTGCTCGCGCCGGAGCGCCCATGCCCGACGGTCCTCGGAGCAGTTCCGACGGAGATCGACCTCGGCCGTTTCGAGACGGTGGTGTGGGCAACTGGTTACCGTCCCCGATTCGACTGGCTCGACCCGATCGCCTTCGACTCCCGTAGCCACATCACTCACGACGGCGGCATCGCCATGCTGCCGGGCCTGTACCTGCTCGGGTTGCCGTTCATGCGGCGCCGCAAGTCGAGCTTCATCGACGGAGTCGGGCCGGACGCGGCGGAGCTGGCGAGCCACCTACACGCCCATCTCGACCGGCGTACGCACGCATGAGGTCGACCCGCGAGGGCGCGATCACGCGCCGATGTTGCGGCCGAGCAAAGCGCTACGTGTGCGATCTACCAACATCGCGACGGGCAATGCAGCACCGACAGCGCGTTGCTCCTCGGTGCGATCCTGACCCAGTTCGGCGGTGATCCGCTCACGCGTTTCGAAGGCGAGATCACGCAACGTCGTCATGACAGGTGGTCCACCCATTGTGGTGTGCGCCTCCACCGCGCCGAGGACCTGCGCGGCGAGCTCGACCTGACCGATCCTGTGAAGCGCCACGAGGCAACGCGACATGGTGTGCCATTGCTGCGCCCACTCGCCGGCCCGGTACCACGTGTCGACCACATCCGCGAGGCCGGCGCACGCAACGTCAAGCCGTCCCTGGAGCACCAGCAGGCCGCTGGACTCCGTCCGCGCGAACGTGCTCATCCAGCGGTTGCCGGCGGACCCGGCCACTCGATCAGCCCGCGCGAAGGCTTCGAGCGCACGATCGTCGTCGCGTGTAGAGAAGCCTTCGGCGACCAATGCTGAGGCAAGGTCGGTTGCAGCTCCTGATCGCCGGCCCGCGTCACGCGCCCGGACGACCAGGCGAGCGGCAAGATCGCCGTCGCCAGTCGAACTCGACGCCACGGCGCGCATGTAGCACGCGTGAGCGAGGCGCGAATCGTTGCCCGAGTCCTCGGCCAATTCCAGCTGACGATCCATCTCCGCAAGCCCGGTCTGGACGTCACCGAGGTCGCACAACACGTTGGCGAGCACGCGCTCCACGAGCCCGGACGGCGCGACACCGTTCGCGGTCTCTGCCGCCCGCGCCTGGCCGGCCAAGGTGACGGCGGCATCCAACTCGCCGCGCACCCACGCGCCATAGGCGGCCACGGCAATTGCCAACGACTCGAGCGGGTGACCCGCGCCCCCTGCGAACCGCCAGGACGCGTCGGCCCATGCGAAGACCTCGTAGCGCATTGCCCGCATCGCGTATTCACGGATCGAGCAGATCAGGCCGAACGCGGTGTCGAAGTCCCCGACGTCGAACGCGAACCGTTGCGCGGCGCGGAGATCGGCGAACGACCCATCTGCGCGGGCCACCGCGTCGTGCTCCTGCGGCGTGCCGAGGTCGACCTCGACCGAACGGGCAATCGCCGCGAACTGGTGAGCATGCGCGCCGAAAAGGGCGACGCTGCGTTCGTCGTCGAGACGACCGCGCCCGTACTCACGCAACGTCTCCAACATCTCGTATCGCGTTCCGCCTGACGGCGGTCGTCGCACCGCCAGCATGGAGCGCTGCGCGAGGCGTGTCAGCAGGTCGAGCACCTCCTCCCCGCGACACACCGATTCGGCGACACCGAGATCGAACTGTCCGGCGAACACCGACAGCGACTCGAAGAGATGTCGCTCGTCGGCTTCGAGCAGATCGTACGACCAACTGATCGCATCGCGCAGCGTGCGGTGCCGCGGGTCGACGGTGCGGCGAACGCCGCCGAGCAGACGAAAGCGCTCGTCGAGGCGCCGGGCGATCTCGGTCACGTCGACGGAGCGAGCCCTCGATGCGGCCAGCTCGATCGCGAGCGGAATGCCGTCGAGCCGCCGGCAGATCTCGAGCACCGCTGGCGCCGTCGCCGAGTTCAGCTCGAACGTCGGGTCGGCGGCGCGGGCGCGTTCCACGAACAGCGCCACGGCCGGCACCCTCGCCATATCGGATCGCGCAATCGCATCCACGTCTCCGGTCGACAGCGGCTCCACTTCCCAAACGTGCTCGCCAGCGACGCACAAAGGCTCACGACTGGTGGCGACGATCGACACCTCGGGCGCCGCAGCGAGAATGCGGCTGACGAGCTCGGCAATCGGCTCGACAAGGTGCTCGCAATTGTCGAGCACCAGCAGTGCTTGACGGACGCGCAGCATGTCAACGATCGCATCCTCGACCGGCGTCGACTGTGGCGTGTAGACGTCCAACGCCGTCCCAACCGCCTCCGCAGCGGCATTCACGTCGGACACCGTCACCAATTCGACCACGTGCACGCCGTCGCGGAACTCCGCAGATATTCGACGCGCCAGCTCGTACCCCACCGATGTCTTGCCGACTCCCGCCGTACCGACGAGCGTGACGAGTCGACTCGCCGAAAGCTCGTGCCGCAGTTGCTGGAGCAACGCCTCACGTCCGACCAGATCGTGGAGCTTCGACGGCAGCACCGATCGGCTCGACATCGTGCCCGATGTCGAGTGCGTCGCAAGGATCTCCGCTTCCTCGGCGACCCGCACAACGGCGATGAACTCGTAGCCCTTCCCGTGCACGGTGCGAATGATGCGCTGGCTATTCCCGTCGTCGCCGACCGCTCGCCGAAGCGACTTGATCCGCGTCGTGAGGGCCGACTCGCTGACGAAGCGGTCACCCCACACGTGATCGAGGATCGCCTCCTTGCGCAACACCTGGCCTCGCCTTTCTATGAGGAAGCACAACAAATCGAAGACCTGCGGCTCGACACGCGTCTCACGACCTTGACGACGCAAAACGACCCGGGCAACGTCCAACTCGCAGTCCTCGAACTCGTAGATCAACGCAGGCCCCCCGGGTCGTGCACCCAGTCTGCCAAACCCCCAGGCGGTCCGCCTGAAACGTGAGCTCAGTCGGACTTGCCGATCATGACTTCCGTGGATTTGATGACAACGACGACGTGATCGCCGGCGGCGAGCGCGAGGTCTTCGGCCGAGTCGCGGGTGATGGCCGCGGTGAGTTGTTGTCCATCAGGGAGCGTTTCTTTGACGTTCGCCATGACCTCTCCGAGATGAACTTCCTCGACCGTTGTGTTGAGCTGGTTCGGGCACTGAGTCGCATGACGGGTTCTCCTTTGGAGCTGGTGGAAATGGAAGCCTCGTGGAGGTGCCGACTATGCGTCTTGCGTAGCCCGATAGTCAGCCGATGATGTTCCGTTAGTAATCATCTGACTATTGTCGAACCATGTCCAGAACACCGCGACTTCTCATTCCCGCGATCGCACTTCTCGGCTGTGTTGCCGTGTCTTGCGGAAGCGACTCCAAGTCCGCGACCCCAACGACGGTCGCGCCGACCACAGCGGCGCCGACCACTGCGGCTCCAACGACTACCACTCCGACGACCGAGGCGCCGACGACGGTGCCGGCGGCCGCTGGCGATGTGGTCGTGTTCGCCGCGTCGTCGTTGACGGAGGCGTTCACCGAGATGGCAACAGCGTTCAAGGTTGACAACCCTGACGCGAACGTGACGTTCAACTTCGCCGGGTCCGGCGACCTCGTCACTCAGATCAGTCAAGGTGCGCCCGCCGATGTCTTCGTCTCCGCCGACGATTCGAACATGAAGAAGTTGACCGACGCCGGCGAGAACGTCGGCGAGCCGGTGTCGATCGCCAAGAACACCATGGAGATCATCGTTGAAAAAGGCAATCCGAAAGGCATCACTGGCGTTGCCGATCTGGCCAAACCGGACCTGATCGTGGTGCTCTGCGCAGAGACGGTTCCGTGTGGGAAGAATGCCGCCGCGGTGCTCAAGAACGCCGGTGTCACCGCGAGTCCGAAGAGCCTCGAGGACAAGGTGAAGGGCGTGGTCACCAAGGTCGCTGCAGGTGAAGCCGATGCCGGGATCGTGTTCGTCACCGATGTCAACGCGGCCAAGGACACCGCTGCAGGCGTCGAGATCCCAGCCGACATCAATGTGATCAGCAACTATCCGATGGTCGTCACCAAAGAAGCAACCAACGCGACGGCCGCCCAGGCATTCATCAACTTCGTCGCCGGCGACGCCGGCCAAGCAATTCTCGCCAAGTACGGCTTCCTCGCCCCGTAAGAAACCGCGGGCAGGCGTATGAGCGCTGGATGGTTCGACACCATCGACCTCAGCGGTCCACATACGCTTGCATCGCTCCGTGCTCGATCGGCAGTGGCAAGCTGCGACGATCAGCGCCGTGGGTAGAACAAACGAACAACAACTGCTGCTCGGCGAGTGGGCTTGTCTCGGCATCATCTACCCCGCCCCGGCCCACGGCTTTGCGATCGCTGCGCGCCTCAAACCTGACGGCGCCGTCGGACGGGTGTGGTCGATCTCGCGTCCCCTCACTTACCGTTGCCTCGACCAGCTGACCAGCAGGGGCTACATCCACGCCGTCGGGCAGGAACCCGGCATCGCCGGCGGCAACCGCACGATGCTGGCGGCGACCCGCACTGGTCGAGCCCAGCTTCGCAAATGGCTGCAAACCCCGGTTGAGCACCTACGCGATCTGCGCAGCGAACTCCTCCTCAAGGTGATCATCGCCGACCGCTGCGACATCGACATCAACTCGATGCTCGAGCAACAGCACGCCCGCATCGAACAACTCGCGGGCGCGATCGCGAGCAAGGTCGACGACGGCGCAAGGGCCGATGTCGTCGAACTCTGGCGTAACGAATCATCACAGGCCGCACTCCGCTTTCTCGAACGACTTCGCAGTAACCGCTGACATTCGTTGACACATTTCGGTCGATCACTCAGAACAGTGTCATCGCGGCGACGTCGCGGAGTGCCGTCGGGCGAAGTGGTGACTTTCGTCGAGACCGTCGACGAGCCCCGGGTGCGCTGCCGTTCCACCACCTCGCGCGTCATCAACCAGTAAAGAAGAACATCAGACATCCCAAGCCGAACAAGACGCTGCCAATTACCGCTAGCGAGTCACCCGAGCGGACGCCTGCCCAACCGAAGAACGCAGCGGAAGCGATGAACATGATCCAACCGAGTCGGTGTGAGCGTCGCACACGGTGGATCGTACGGTCGCCCCGGCTTGACGGGTCGCGACGATGAGCGACAATTACACGGCCATGCACAACACAACACCAACATCGAACGCTCGTGCCTTGATCATCGTCGATCCGCAACACGACTTCGCAGAAGGTGGAAGCCTCGCCGTCGCCGGCGGCTTCGATGTCTGTGACCGGATCGCCGCCTACCTCGCCGGTCATCGAGACGCCTACCAGATCGTCGTCGTCACCCGCGACTGGCACCCGCCCGTGCTTCGCGACCATTTCGCTGAGGCGCCCCACGGCCCGGACTACATCGACATGTGGCCGCCGCATTGTGTACAAGACACCGCCGGCGCCGAGTTCTTGCCGGCGATCGCGCGACAGATCGACGACGGCCTCATTGACGTCGTCGTGTCCAAAGGGCAGATGTCAGCGTCGTACTCCGGTTTCGACGGTCACACCCACACCGGCCACAGCCTCGACGGCCTGTTGACTGCAGCGTCGATCGCCGCGATCGATGTCTGCGGCATCGCCACCAGCCACTGTGTCAAAGCAACCGCGCTCGACGGACGCGGCAACGGTTACGACGTCACCGTCCTCACCGACCTCTCTGTCGGTGTCACCGCCGAGCAGGCGGACGCTGCACACATCGAACTCGGCGCCGCTGGCGTCGCGTTGCACCCATCGAACGACCACAGGCTGTCCGCGTCATGATTCCCGCACCCCGTTCGACCAGTCGGCCCGCCGTTCCTTCTTCATTCGTGACGAGTGGCACGGGCGTCTTACTCAATCAAGGCGCCGTCCGCGACTTGTGAAGGCCGTCGCCTGTAGGTTCCGTCGAACACCGTCAGCCAGTTCGCGCCGTGATCCGTGGATTGCTGCCAGTGCTGCCGGACGCTTCCGTCGGCGAGCGGAGTCCACGCGATTCGTTCGCTTTGTCCGCTCTGGCTCTCGCCCTGCATCACCATGTCGCCGTCGACCAACCCGCCGTAGATATCGAGCACCAGTCCCGCGCTATCCATCCAGCATTGATGCCAGCGACCACGCTCACTGTCGAAACCATTGAGACTCGAACCGCTGAAGCCCCCGGTGAGCGTCGTGTAGCGCTCGGCCAACACGCGCCCACCATGCAGCAGTGTGATCACATTGCGACCGACCAACTCGCCGGTGTCGCTGCGATGGACATCCCATTCACCAACCCAGAAATCGAAATCACGTTCTGGCACTGAGATGTTGTCGTTCATCAGAGTCGTAGCGTACGAGGACGCAAACATGCCTGCGGCTAGCGGGACGCGAATTCGTCACGCAGACGTCGTGCGTAGAAGTTCGGCCAGGTTTCGTCGGGTTTTTCACGGGTGTAGTCGCGGTCGTGCTGCACGAGCGCGTGAACCAGGTGGCTCCGTATAGGCCGCGCTCCGAGAAGTTCGGGAAGTTCAGAGAGATCGAGCAGCCAGTCGGCATACCACGATGCCCAATCGTCGTCAGCCCCGTCGGTGAGTCGATAGACGTGGTGATGGGTTTCGGCGGCTTCGGTCAGCAATGCCGCGATTTGCTCGTCCTTCGTGTTGGGCGCCATCGGTGACGACCTCCTTTTCGTCTCGTGTCCTAGTCCCGAAACGGCGGCACTCGTTACAGAGAACTGCTCAGGCCGGGGTTTGGCCGGTTGGTACCAACGCGAACCACGCCGCGCGTGGCCCGTCGCCGGCACGAATGATCGTCTGGGCGCTTCGCAGGACGGAGCCGGCGAACGTCGAGCGGTAGAACCACGATTCGGCTTGTCGGGCTGCTGGAACGTGGTCGACGAGAGCGAGCGCCGCTTCCTCGTAGTAGGCGCGGATGTCGAGCGCAGCTTGACCGAGCTGAGCCGGTTCGAGGCCAACGTCATCCCACGCGGCGCCCTCGACGATCGAGACGAAACACCCGATCAACTCCGGCACACGATCCGGTCCACCCAGTCGCTTCACGTTCGATTGGCCTGACGACAAGCAATGCCGCTCGTACGCCGCGCGTAACCCGAGCGCCTCATCGACAGCAGGATGTAGCGACGGATCATGACGGGGAGGCAGAGCGCATGCCAGCGGTTGATCTGCCTCATCGACGATCGACTCGTTGAAGTCAACCAGGACAGGCACATCATCACGCGCCAGCAAACTGAACGCCGTCGCGAGCACGCGATGCTGGAACGCCGGATCCCGCGGACGGCCAAGCGGGCGTCCGAGCGGGAAGTCACAATGCAACATCCGCGGCGGGCGCGACCGCTCCGCCTGTCCGCGAACGAGACTGATCCCGACCGTCGACAGACCGGCCGATTCGAACACGTGGGCGAGCGCACTCACGGTGCGCGTGCACAGCGGTCAAACGGGCGTCAGCAAGACGACATCGACACCATCGTGAAGCAACAGCTTCGCCGCAGCTGGCCCGGAGTCGAGTCGCAGAGTGGTCAGAGTGTGGTCCGGCTGTGCGCCCATGAACGCGATATGACGATTGGCCACTGAACCGATCGTTCCGCGTGCAGCGAGCTCGGCGAGGCGGTCGACCGGGTACACCACGTTGAGGTCGATGGCCACACCGGTGCGGTCGAAGTTTGGTGATGTGTGAGCGAGTGTCAGATTGCGTTCCGCAGCGTCGAGCAGAACGAAACCTTGCCCATCAGGCCACGTCGCGACGCCGTCAGGACGCAGACCCGCAGTGGTCACGATGGCCACGCGAGCACGAGCGAGTTCGGGCGCAGGCGTGCATGGCGTCGCGCCGAATTCGAACACCTCCACTCCATCGACGTTGCCCCGCACGATCGCGTCACTGCTCATCAGCGAATGGTTACCTGATTCGGCGCCTGCACCCGCAGTCAGCGCACGGGATTGTGAACGGCGTGCGAACATTTCGTCCGACTCGATGATGCGCGCGACGAACTGTCCTACCGTTTCGAGCCGTGAAGCTCGCCTGGTTCGTTCCTTCGAACGAGGTCGCGGTTATAGACACTTGGGATGCGCTCCGCGATCTTGCTACCGCTTCAAACAAATCCGGCGTGACGTGGTGGATTGCCGATCGACACGAACCGACTGTCACCGAGGGCTGCGACCGCCTCGAGTTCCTACATCAGCACGGCGTCTCTCCCCACGCATTCACGCCGCTGGAACGGCAACCGCGTCTGTCCATCGAGCGCGTATGGCTCGACAACGTTGATGTCGAACTTCTGATCTCGCAACTGAATTCGGACCTGTACAGCCGCTACCCCGAGCCCGGGGCACTTGTCTTCAGCCTCGAGACCGCCGACATCGTGGATGGGGTCGGCGCGTTGCTGATGGCAGATCTCGACGGCGAGCCGGTCGGCTGTGGCGCCTTCCGAATGATCGACGATCTGCCGGGATCGGCGGAGATCAAGCGTCTGTACGTGACGCTTGCCGGACGAGGAAAAAAGATCGGTAGTGCTCTGCTGGCTGAGCTGGAGCGAATCGGCGCCGCCCTTGGTGTGCGGCGCTTCGCTCTGGAGACCGGACCGAGACAACCCGAAGCAATGCGGATCTTCGAGGCAGCCGGCTATGTCGTATGCACGCCGTGGGGCCCATTCATCGGGAAGGAGTTCAGCATCTGCATGGAGAAGCTGCAGCCGCCGTGCTGAACGGAACCACGAGCCACTGTGTGACTGCTGCCCAAGTCGACGCGCTGCACGATGCTGACGGGCATGATTCGTCACGTCGTGCTCTTCAAGTTCGCTGATGGCACCGAGGTCGAGCGAGTCGACTCATACGAACGGGATCTCATCGATTACGTGACCACGATCGCTGGTGTTCGGTCGTACGTGACGGGCCG
>DASWRR010000066.1:0-2628 GCA_036403055.1 Ilumatobacteraceae bacterium
AAGGCGGGTACCGCTGTTGGAGCCTTCCTCACCCTGACGCCGCAGTACTGCATTCGCGTCTGGCACAACAACACCACCGACGACACGCTGTTCACCTTCCGGGTCTCGGCCGAGCCGATCTACCAGGGCTTGCAATGCGACGGAGCCGCCGGCTCGATCAACCACAGCCTGACGACCGCTGAACAGAACCCAGGTGGCGATTGGGCGGTGACGATCCAACCGTTCGGTCACAACTTCACGACCGTCGAGTTGCACGCCGTCGAGAACCTCACGGTGCCCGACGATCCGGACATCCAGCATCAGTACGGTGACCTGACGAGCTGCGGGATCACTTTGTTCCCGTAGGCGTTTCGGGTTCAGCCGACTGCGTCAGCGAACTCCCTCGACCAGTCCTGCGATCTGATGCTTCTGCGTGATCGGCACGAGCGTGTCGACAACGGAGCAATGAAGGTGATCGCGGACTTGAGTGGGAAGGTGATCCCAGAACTCCGGCGTCACCATCGGGTCGTGCAGCAGATCGTGCCCGGCGCCCGGCGCGTCCACGCCGAGAACGAGAACCGGCCGGGCGAACGACGAATGATTTGCTGTGCCACGGTGCACGGTCAGTGCCGAGCGGACCGATACATCGCCCATCTGCGGAAGCTTCGCGGCGGCGACAGCTTCGTAGCGCGGCCATTGCTCCCGCGGCGGAAACATGCCGTCGACGAAATCTTCGCCGCGTTCCCACTGCGTACCCTCGGCGACCTCGAGCGGGCCCATCTCCGGAATCGTGTCGACCGCGGTGAGGTTGAACGCCAGCGAGGTGAGCTTGCCGCGCTCGTACGTCTCCGGCGGTGAAGGAAAGTCGCGATGCCACGGCTGATCGGCGGCGCCTTCGAACGGGATGTCGAAGCCGATCTCGACCGCCTTCCAGTCGGGCCCGAGGACGGTGGCGCACACCCCCGCCACCCACGGATGCGTCATCAGATCGACGAAGCCGCTGAACTGCTGAGGGTGGATCTCGACGTACAACCGATGGGGACCGCGACCGACCGCGCCGCCCGGGCGGCGGATCGCCTCGTCGAATGCGACTTCGATGTCGTCGCGCATCCGCAGACCCCAGTCCCGAGAGAACGCCTGCTTGCACGACGAGATGCCCTTGGTCTGTAGATCGCGGACGGCATCAGCGATGTTGAAGGGAGCGGAAATAGCGACCTCCTCAGGTCTCCATACGCTCGAACATAGCGACCGTTCGAAGACGACGCTCGATGTGATGCTCCATTGCCCGTGTGGCATGCGCCGCAACCTCGTGGGTCGCCGACGACGTCGGCAGCGACAGCGCCTCGTTGAGCCCTCCGCCGAGAACGAGCCGCAAGATCTCCAAGGCTTCCTCCCCGAGCGGGGTCCCGCTGCGGCAGTTCCGGCACAACGCTCCCCCGTGATCCATGTCGAACGCGACCAACGGGCCGGGCTCGCCGCAACGGGCGCATTCGTCGAGCAGTGGCGTGATCCCCTCAGCGGCCAACAGCTTCCAGTAGAACGCGGGCACGACCAAGGGTCCCGATCGGCGAGCGACGGTCCGCAGCGCGCCGACCAGCATCCGGTACAAGTGAGGTGCCGGCTCACGTTCGAGTGCGAGTTGGTCAACGGCTTCCAACATCGCGATGCCGTTCGTCATGTGGTCGAGGTCGGCGACCATCGGCGCGAGCGTCTCGATCGACTCTGCCTGACCGACGATGTCGAGGTCGGTGCGACCGTGAACGAGTTGCAGCTGGACGTGGCTCATCGGCTCGAGTCGGGCGCCGAACTTCGACATCGTCTTGCGCACTCCCTTGGCGACCGCTCGCACCTTGCCGTGGTGCTCTGTCATCAGCACGACGATTCGATCCGCTTCGGCCAGCTTGTACGTCCGCAGCACGACCGCCGAGTCGCGGTAGACCGGGGAACCCATCAGTCGAGCCCTCCGAAACGTCGGTGGCGCCCGGCGAACTCGGCGATCGCCGACTCGAGCTCCTCCGAACGCAGCTCCGGCCACGGCACATCGAGGTACACCAACTCGCAGTAGGCAAGTTCCCACACGAGCGTCGAGGGCAGATCCATATCCGGCCCGAGAATGATCGCGAGGTCCGGGTCGCACGGCGCTGGCGCATTGACGACCTCGCCGAGGCTGGCGTCGGTCAGCGGTCGACCGTCGCGTCGCAGCACGTTGATCGCGGCGATCAGGCGCTGGCGGCCGTCGGTCTGCGGGTCGACGACGGCGGTGCAGCGACCGATGCGCGTGATGGATGCCGGCGTGCCGCCGTGCGGCGGGCTGATCCGATCGAGCGGGCGGATGGTGAGCCACGTTGCACCGGCGTGCTCAGCGACCTTGGCGAACTCGACCATCCGCTCGCGCCAGGCAGCGTCGCCGAACGCATTCCACTCAGCGAGCGTGCCGCCGACGATCACCACGTGGCGCAGCTCGCCAGAAGGATCGGAGGCGCGATTCATGCGGTCATCTTCCCACGCCGCGCCGCGAGCCGAGGGCCACGTCGGGGGACGCATGGCTATGGTGGGCAGCTGTGCGCGACGAAGCTCCGAGACGACTCCACGTCGCGTGCATCATGGATGGAAACGGTCGTTGGGCTCGTCGCCGGAACCTTCCCCGAA
>DASWRR010000067.1:0-2224 GCA_036403055.1 Ilumatobacteraceae bacterium
ACGCGGTGTCGTTTCTTGCGATCGTCGGGGTGCTCGTGTGGTGGCGGCGACCGGCAACCCAGCTCGACACGCCCGCTGAGACGTTCAGCGGGGCGATGCGCGCCGGGCTTCGCTACGCGCTCCACGCGCCGTCGCTTCGCGTTGTCCTGAACCGCACGGCGTTGTTCACGATTCCGGCGGCGGCGTTGCAAGCACTGCTCCCCGTTGTGGCCCGGAACAGGCTCGGGCTGACGAGTGGCGGATACGGCGTGCTGCTCGGCTGCTTCGGCATCGGGGCTGCCAGCGCGGCGGTCGTGCGTCCACGACTCGACGAACGGTTCGGCCACGATCAGCTCGTGTTCGGGTCGTCCGTCGCGCTTGCCGCAGCGTTGATCGTCGAGGGCGCGAGCCGTGCCTCGTGGGCGATCGGCGTCGCGATGCTGATCGGCGGATTGGCGTGGGCCACGGCGCTCACCAGCACGGGTGTCGCCGCGTTCGCCGCGCTGCCCGAGTGGGTCAGGGCGCGCGGCATGGGTCTCTACATGCTCGTGCTGTCGGGCGGTGTCGCCTTCGGCAGCGCGGCGTGGGGCGCGCTCGCAGAGAAGACGCTGACCGGCGCGCATCTCGTCGCCGCGGCAGCGCTAGTCCTCGGGTTGACCACGACGTCGCGATGGCAATTGGGTGCCGTCACTCGGCTCGACCTTCGCATGGTTCCGACCGACGACCCGACGGTCACCATCGTGCCGCATCCGACCGACGGTCCCGTTCTCGTCACGGTCACCTATGAGGTGCCCGGCGACGACGTGCACGAGTTCGCCGATGCAATGCGTCTCGTCGAGCGTCATCGACGGCGAACCGGTGCGTATCGATGGGGGCTGTTCCGGGACCTTGCCGCGCCTCACCATTTCATCGAGACGTTCGTGGTCGAATCGTGGGGCGAGCACCTCCGCCAACATCGCCGCACCACTGTCAACGCCGACCGCTTCCTCGACCCCGTGCGCCGCTACCTGCGCGACGACATCGTCGTGACCCACTACCTCTCGGTCTACAGCGCGGCGGGACAAGCACAGGTCGGCCACGATTGGCCGGAGACTCTGTGACCGCGTCCGTCATACCGGAAGGCGGCGTTTGATCCAGTCGCTCAGCACCGGATCGACGAGTGCGTATCCGCTGCCGGCCTTCACGATGTCGCCGGCGCCGAGCAGGCTGTCGCGTGCGTGCTGGGCCGTCCCGCTGGCCAAACCGATGAGTTGAGCCCCGGCGCCGAACAATGAGTGCTGTCCGGCGATCAGACGCAGCACCATCTTCTCCCCTGCCAAAAAGCTCGAGTACACCGTCTCGTTTGCCAGATCGGTACTGGCCCGAACCGCGACCAATGCGTCCTCCCACACCGAGGCCGTGTACGGCGCACCGGGCTCGGCAGCTCGCCACGCCGCATCAGCGGTCTGCATCGTGCGATGCGGATGCCCTGACGCGTAGTTGAAGATCGCGGCCGACAAGCTGCCGGGATCGCGCCCCGTCGCTTGGAACCCACCGTCGACGATGTCGGTGACGGCGGACGCCGTGAACGGGCCGACCGGCACGAGGTCCGCCTGCGCGTAGAACGGCATGGTCTTGTCGGTGAACATCGTCCGCATCAACGACGGCTGTGAACCGGCGAACACGATGCCGATCTCCTGGAAGTGGTGCTGCAGCTTGGTGCGTACCAGGCCCGCGACGCCGTCGACTCGAGTGATTCCGGGGAACTCGTCGAACACGACGACCGTCGGGTGGTCATGGGCCGCGCTGACCAGCGTGTCGAGTAGCAGATGCAGGGTCGCCAGCGCGTCCGGCCGTTCGTCCTTGCGACGAGCGAAGCCGAGTTTGAGCAAACCCAAGTTCAGATCGACCGACGCCGCGATGGTCGCGAGCCGAGCACGGACGGGTCCTCGTGCACCGTTCAACGCGGCGTCGAGACGCAGCGCAACATCGGCCACGGACGTCACCTCGTAGAGGTCGATCCACACCACCGAGGTACCGGCCTTGGCGAGATCGTCGGCGACTCTCACCAGCACACTCGTCTTTCCGTACCGGCGCGGTCCGAGCAGTGCAGTGACGCGGCGTTCCGTCAGGCGCTCGGTGAGGTCGGCAATCAGCGGCTCGCGGCCCTTCACCTGCAGCGGTTCGAGGGGGCCCTGGAAGGGAAATGGCGACAGCTCCACTGCGCGTACGCTACTGGACAGCGGAAATATCCGCTACTGGACAG
>DASWRR010000068.1:0-2242 GCA_036403055.1 Ilumatobacteraceae bacterium
TGAGCCACGCGCGCCGCTCGCTGCAACTCGATGGCTGCGGCGAACTCCGCTCGTTCCTGGGTCCCAACCCGCGACGCCCGGCGACCTCGTGAGACCACGCTCAGCCGCTGTCCGCCCCATGTGCCCAACGCGACGATCGCACCGAGCGCCCCGAAGATGAGGAACATCGGTTGGTCGAGCGCGACCGCGACGACACTTGACCCAGCGAGCGCGAGCACGGCGGGGAGCACGCTCCCGGTGACCGACTCGATGGCCGCAACATCCGCGGGACGAGGCACCGGTCGCGGGCTCCACCGCGGCGCCGACCGCGGTCCTCTGATCACCACACCGCCAGCGGGCGTCACCACAACATTGCCGCCATCAGGCCCTTGACCAGGGGCTGTGAGATCTCCCTTCGCCGCAATCAGCACGCTGTGACCGATCTCGACGCGTGTCGTTGCTCCGATGAGCGCCGGACCGGTCAGCGCGTTGCCGTCGACACGCACCGGTGCCCGCCCGGTCAACTGGCGAAGCGTGGCACCGTCGGGACCGACGTCGATGAGCACGTGGTGCGGCTCGAGCGCCTGGTCGTCGCAGTGAACTGCGGTTCCCGCAGCGCGTCCGACGACGTGTACGCCGGTACTGAGCGTTGCCATCCCACCGGCGTCCGGACCGGCTTCCCATGTGAACGTCCAATCGTGTGTCATCGACACAACGAGTGGCAACGAGGACGCCGACGCGGAAGCCGCAATCGACATTTCTCGGAAATCTGACGCTGGACGGGTCGCAGTGAGACTTGCAGTGAACCTTCCGGTGAGGACCGGGGCGCATGGTGCCGCCATGACATCCCTCCCCAATCACAGATATCTCCTCAGCAGGCTGCAGCGTGAATGGAACGTGCTGCGTTGCCGGCGATCGGTTCTCGTGCGGGCGAGTGCCTGGCAGCTGACCAAGGCGCCACTCACTTCCCTCGATGAGTTGCTCGTCCTCACGGGTCTCGGCTCAGGACCGGTGCCGGCGGCGAGCGACGACATCATGCGCCGTCTCGTCACTTCCGCCCGTGTCGATGATCTCGCCGCGCGGGTGGTGCTGCAGAGGATGCTGCCCGGCCTGAGCGCGTGCGCGAAACGGAACTCGTCGAGCTTCGAGTCACAGCTCGACGCGCTCGACGAGTTGGTCTCGGAGGCATGGACGGTGATCAAAACCTTTCCGATCGAGCGGCGCGACCGGTACGTGATCAAGAACCTGTTGACGGATTGCGAATACCACGCCTTCCTGAAGTTGCGCCGCCGAATGCTCGTCCAAGTGGTCACAGACCCCGTGCATCTCGACCGAACGGTCGAGATCGACGACACCGAGACGGAACCGATCATGACCATCGTGCGGTTGCTGCGGGCGGCGCAGGCGTCGGGTGAGGACAATGCCGACATGGAGGTCGTCGTCGCACTCCTCAACGCGTCGACGGTGAAGCAGGCAGCGGCTGCCCTGGGCGTCACCGACCGCACGGTGCGAAACCGCCGCGACGTCGCCGTCCGCCGACTGCAGGTGTTGGCCGATGTCGCATGAATCGCAGCGACGGGCACCGATCAACCAGATTCGCTGACGAGCCATTCGAGATGTTCGATCAGCGGCGGGATCGATCGCTCGATGACATCGAACATGGCCGAGTATGCCCGCGGCGGACCGCCCCATGGATCTGCGAGATCCTCGTCGCCCGGCATTCCGAACGGGTCCCAACGCCGGAACAGCTGAACTTGCACCGGCTCGACCGACGAGTACAACGCCCGACGCGACTCTTCTCCGCCGCGCAGCCGTTCGAGGTCGGACGCGTTCGACTGGTCCATCGCGAGGATCAGGTCGAAGCGAGCAAAATCGTCCGGATGAATCTGGCGGCCGATGTGGGCCACGTGATACCCGCGGAGTCCACCTTCGTGCGATGCGAGCGGATGCGGCACATCACCGATGTGGTCTCGCCCGGTCGCGGCAGAATCGAACGTCACGTTGTCGAGCCCGCGCTCGCGAGCAACGTGCTCGGCGACTGCATGAGCCGCTGGCGAGCGGCAGTGGTTGCCGAGACACACGAACAGAACGCGGATGGTGTGCGGCATGACTCGACGATTCAACTCGCCGGGGTGAACCGGCGCAAGCGAAGGCTGTTGCTGACGACGAACACGCTCGACGACGCCATCGCCGCGCTCGCCACGACCGGCGACAGGAGCCAGCACATCGCGAGCGGGATCGCGGCGACGTTGTATGCAAAGGC
>DASWRR010000069.1:0-1917 GCA_036403055.1 Ilumatobacteraceae bacterium
CTTCCCATCCCGTCAATGGTAAACGGTGATCCGCTGGTCAGTCGCCGACTCTCGAAACCTCGACCGCGACGGACAGCTCTTGCGTTGCCGGCGACCCGAAGACGACGCCGCGCACGGGTGCGACGTCTGCATAGTCGCGACCCCAACCGACGGTCACGTGACTCGTCGGCGGCGCCTTGTCGTTGGTCGGGTCGACGTCCAGCCAACCCCACCCGGGGATGTAGACCGAGCACCACGCATGCGATGCGTCCGCCCCGACCAGCTTGGTCTGGCCGGGTGGCGGAGAGTTCTCGATGTAGCCGCTGACGTAGCGCGCGGGAAGGCCGAGCGAGCGGATCGCGCCGATCGCGAGATGGGCGAAGTCCTGGCACACCCCGCGGCGATGGGTGAGCACATCGGCCAACGGAGTGCTGACATCGCTGAAGCCGGGGTCGAACGAGAACTCGGTGAAGATGCGGTGCGAGAGATCGACGACGGCTTCATGAAACGCCCGTCCTGGCAAGAACGACCACGACGCGAAACGGGCCAGGTCGGCGGACGGCGTGATGAACGTCGAATCGATCGAGCACATCCTGGCGAGCAGCCCATCGGGGCTGCGATCGTGGTCCACGAGATCGCGCAGCTCCTCCCACGCCGGCGACCACAGCAGCGGCTCCGGCGGCACGATGTCGACCTCGTACAGACCGGTGACGACCAGTTGATCGTGCACCTGCTCGACGGCGCGGTACGAGACGTGATTGCCGAAGGAGTCGAGATATTCGTCCGCGTGATCAGCCGCGGGCACGGTCGTGACCTCGGAGCTGACAACCGTCTGCGTCGGCGTCGCCCGCGGACGGAGATGGGCGACGGTGTGGCCGTTGATCACCTGCGCGCTGTAGCGGTACTCGGTCGTGTGCCGCACGCGATAGCGCATCAGCTCACGCATCAGCTCACACCGCCGAGCCCGCGCCGCGCCGGATGCGTGAACCACGCCAGCATCAACTCACGGATCAGCTCCAGCAGCGGACCGCGCACACCGAGCACAAGTTTCGACAGCGAGTCCGGTCCTTCGCCGAGCCGCCCACGCGCCGCAGCGTCGAGGAACCGCCGATGCTTCGAGGCGTCGGGGTTCCATGGCAGTGCAGCGAGGTGCTCGTTGATCCGGTCGAGTTGGAAGACGAGCGACCGCGGGTTGGAGTCGTCGTGCACCAACAGATCCTCGATCGCCGCGACGCGAACGTCGCTGCGGTACCGCCGTCGATACGCCACGAGACTCTCGCTCGCCCCGAGCACGAGGTCGTACACCGGTTGAGCGACCGCATCGACGGGCGGATCGCTCAACGTCGCTTCGATGACGCCCAGCAGCAGCACGGCGCGTTCGAGGCGCCGCCCGAGATCGAGGAATCGCCAGCCGGGCCCGCGCACCATGCTCTCCATCACCAGCCCGGCGAGCGCAGCAAGGTCGACCATGATCCGGTCGAGGCATTCGGTGACGAGGAACGGATCGCTGGCTTCGGTCGTCGTCGAGAGCACGGCACGCTCGGCGTCGAGACCGTTGAGGACCGTCCACGTCGCCGTCGACAGGAACTCACGGACTCCGCCGGCGTTCGCCGCGAGGTGACGGAGGCTGTTCGCCACCGCACCGGATCGATCGCCGAGCGCCGCGGCGACCTCGGCGGCGAGCACCTGCGGCTGTTCTTCGGAGACCGGCGCAACGGGTTCGACGGCACGACCTCGGCCCCCGCTCACAGCGCGCAGCGCGCCGATGGCGTGGCCCAGCCATTCCGATTCGACGAGCGCGGGATCGCTGCCGGTGCGGGCGATCACCAGACGTGTCGTCCGCGCCGCGGCTTCGGCTCGTTCCGCGTTGCGGCCCAACCAGAACAGCGCTTCGGCAGAGCGCGTCGGCAACGAGTCGCGAAGATCGATCTGCGGCAA
>DASWRR010000070.1:0-4533 GCA_036403055.1 Ilumatobacteraceae bacterium
ACGTTCAAGGCGGCGACCGATCTGCACGACGCAGCGCGTGCTTGTCCGCTCGATCGAATGCTCGCTGAAACCGACAGTCCCTACCTCGCTCCGGTGCCGCACCGAGGCCGGGCGAACCAGCCGGCGTTCGTCACCCACGTCGTGCAGGCCCTCGCGGATCTGCGCGGTGCGGCGGTCGAGGACGTGCGCGCCGCTACGGTGAGGAACGCATGCCTTGCGTTCCCAGGCATTCATCCGTAGCCTTTTCACGTCCCACGCTCGGGAAACCCAACAATGAACTCCTACGACCGCCGTCGCCTCGTCCTCGCCTCGATCTTCACCGTGGCGGCACTTCCGGCGTTGTGGATCATCAACCGGGACGACGCCGGCTCTGCGGCGCCCGCAGTCGGTGCCGCCGGCGTGCCCCACGTCGGCGCGAGCAAGGCGCCGTCGACGTCGGCGTACACACCAGACCCACCGATCTTCCTCAACGGCCCGGCGGCCGGCGCCGACCCCGCGGTCGTCGACATCATCATCCCTCCGGGGCCGACCGCCACGGAGGCGAAGGGTCGGGCCAGCTTCCGCCGATACGCCGACCCGAGCAAACGGCCGTGCACGACGGCCCTGGCGCCCTGGGGATCGACGTTGACGGTGACGAACACGGACAACGGCCAAACGACGACGTGCCTCAACAGCATCAGCACCCCGCTGCCGGCGGGCGTCGACATCGTGTTGCACACCGACGTCTTCACGCAGATCAGCGATCTCGCCGACGCGCCCGTGCCGGTTCGCATCAGCTGGTAGGCGTGCACTCCCGCAACGACATCGGCGCGCTGCTGACGGAGCACGGGCTCGCACCGCGTCGCGACCTCGGCCAGAACTTCGTCGTCGACGCCAACACGGTTCGTAAGATCGCCCGGCTCGCCAACGTCGGCCCCGATGACCACGTCGTCGAGATCGGCGCGGGGCTCGGCTCGCTGACGCTGGCGCTTGCCGAGACAGGCGCGAGGATCACCGCGATCGAGGTCGATCACGGCATTGCCGCCGTGCTGCGGAACGTCGTCGGCGATCTGTCGAACGTCACCGTCGTGGAAGCGGATGCGTTGCGAATCGATTGGGCCGACCTGTTGGCCGCGTCACCGCAGTGGACGTTGGTTGCAAACCTTCCGTACAACGTGGCGACTCCGCTGGTCTGCGACCTGCTCGACCTCGTCCCGGCAGTCGGGCGAATGCTCGTGATGGTGCAGCGCGAGGTCGCTGAACGGCTGTGCGCCGCAGCCGGCTCGGACGCGTACGGCGCCGTGAGCGTCAAGGTTGCGTACTGGGCCATCGCACGAATCGTCGCGACCGTTCCCGCGAGTGTGTTCCTGCCGCGGCCGAAGGTCGAGTCCGCGCTCGCCGACATCCGCCGCCGGCCAGAACCAGCCGTCGATGTTCCTCCGAAGGCGTTGTTCGACCTCGTTCGCACGGCGTTCGGGCAGCGTCGCAAGATGCTGCGTCGTTCGTTGGCCGCGATCGTCGCTCCGGAAGTCTTCGACGCTGCCGGCATCGACGCGCAGCGGCGACCCGAGGAGCTCGACGTCGTCGAATGGGGCGCGTTGACGAACGCGTGGCTGGCGGCATCCACGTGACGACGAGCGTCGTGGTGATCGCGCCGGCGAAGTTGACGTTGAGCCTGCACATCACGGGCGTCCGAGACGATGGGTACCACTTCCTCGACGCCGAGATGGTCACGCTCGATTGGCACGACACGTTGACCATCGATCCATCGTCGACAGGGCTCTCTGCGGACGGCCGCTTCGCCAAGCGGATGCCGCTCGACGACTCCAACCTCGTGGCCAAAGCGCTGCGCCATGCCGGTCGCACCGCTGCGGTTCACATCCACAAGGAACTGCCGTCCGGCGGCGGGCTCGGCGGCGGATCCGCCGACGCCGCCGCGGTGCTGCGTTGGGCCGGATGCGACGACGTCAGCGGCGCAATCGCACTCGGGTCAGACGTCCCGTTCTGTGTCGTCGGCGGCCGGGCCCGCGTCCGCGGCGTCGGCGAGATCGTCGAGCGACTGCCGTTCGAAGCGATGGACGTCACGTTGATCGTGCCGCCGCTGAAGGTCAGCACGCCGTTCGTCTACCGCATGTGGGACGACGCCGGCGGACCACGAAGTGAGACGAGCAACGATCTCGAGCAGATCGCGGTGAAGGCGTTCAGCGCCCTCGCGCGCTGGCGCGATCGCATCCGCGAGGCGACGGGCTCGGCGCCATCGCTCGCCGGCAGCGGCGCGACGTGGTTCGTTCGCGGTCACCACGATCTCGAGCCGGCGTTACCCGAGGCGCTGATCGTGCGCACTTCAACCTGCCGCTGAGCAACCGTGCCCAGACGCGCAACGGCCGCCCGCAGTGGCGGACGGCCGAAGACGAGAGTTCGTCAGGTCACTTGCCGCGTTGGCGCTGGTGACGGGTTCGTCGAAGCATCTTCTTGTGCTTCTTCTTGCGCATTCTCTTGCGGCGTTTCTTGATGAGTGAACCCATAGCTCGTGAGACACTACCGCTCAGCGACGCGGCTCCCAACGCGGTGCCGCCGAAGAGGCGACTTCGTCGGCACGATCAGGCCTGGACCTCGCGCATCGCGGTGTTGTCGAGCCAGACCTGTCGATCGATCGTCCAACGACAGTCAATACCCACCTCGCCGGGCGAAGTGATGGAGTCCGGCGTCTCGCCGGCCAACGTGTAGCCGAGCCGACGCGGGATGCCGCCGCTCGCGACGTTCGCCTTGTCGTGATGGATCTCGACTCGCTCGATGCCGTCAACGGTGAACGCCAGCGTCGTCAGCGTCGATGCGATCTCTGTCGCGAAGCCATTACGAACGTGACCGACGTCGATCCAATACCCGATCTCGAGGACACCGGGACCGCGGCGCCGATGCAACCCGGCCGAACCGACGACGTCCCCGTCTTGGAAGGCTCCCACCACGAGATCGCCGCCTCGTTCCCACTCGCTCTGCCATTGAAGGATCAGCGACAGCCGATTCTGCGTGGTCTGCGGCTCGGCTGCGATCCACGGCATCCATGGCCGGAGGTGCTCGACGTTCCTCGTGATGGCGTCGGCAAGTTTTGCGGCATCGTCCGCGCACCACTGCCGAAGGATCAAGCGCGGCGTGTGCATCGTGTCGGGAAGTCGGTCCACGCGTCCCATTGTCGCTTTTCCGCCGCCCGCGATCAGCCCTTTTGCCTGGGACGCGGGTCAGCGGTTGGCGAGGGCTTCGACGACGGGGGCGAACGCTTGCGCATCGCGGACGACGACATGGCTGATGCCGACGTCGGCGCGCAGACGCTCGAGCTTGTCGACGATCTGATCGACGGAGCCCATCAAGACGAACGGCGTCTCGGAGATCACCTCGCGACTCAACTCGAAACGCTCGGCTGCCGCAGCGACTCGGGTGTCAGCGTCATCGCCGATGTCGACCAGTTGCACGAGCGAAGAGCGCTCGATGTCGTCGATCCGATCACCCGCCGCGTCAGCGAGCCATCGCGCCCGCCGCCTGACGGCCTCGATGTCGAAACCTCCTGCCGAAGGCGCGCCCCCTTCGCCGTGCGTCAGACCGGTGAACTGAAAGATGTCGGCATGGCGTGCCGCAATGCCAACGACTCGGCGGCCGTGCCCGCCGATCAACAGCGGCACGTGCTCCTGGACCGGCCGGATTCCCAGATCGTCGATCGCGAGGTGATGGTGAACGCCCTCGATCGTCGCCGAACCCGAGTCGAGCAACGACCGCAGAGCGATCACCGATTCCTCGAACCGGCTGACGCGCGGTCCGGGATCGCGAAGCTCGACGCCGATGGCGTCGTGCTCCGATTGCGTGTAGCCGGTACCGAGGCCGAGCACCAGCCGTCCACCCGTCAACCGGTCGAGCGTTGCCGCGGTGCGGGCGAGGAGCGCGGGATGGTGGAACTCGTTGTTGATGACGAGTGGGCCGACGCGCAGCCGTGTTGTCGCACCGGCCGCGACCATCAACGGGATGAACGGATCGACGGTACCGATGTGATCGAACGAGAACAGCTCGTCGTACCCAAGTGACTCTGCTGATCGAGCGAGCGCGACGAGGGCGTCGTGATCACCGAGGTTGCTGCCTTGGAGGGCGAATCGGAACGGCCTCACCGACGACACCATAAGTGCTCACTCGCTCGCCGGCCTCACGTAGTCTGCGCCTCGTGGCAGCTGCGTTCGGCAATCGACCGCATGCCACGCGGCCGTGGCGACCGGGCGACCTCCCGTTTCTGTGGGACATGCTGTACCAGTCGATCCACGTGCGGCACGGCGACGCGCCTCCACCGCGTTCGATCCTCGACGCGCCGAAAATCGCGCACTACTTGCTCGGCTTCGGACGACCGGGTGACGACGCCGAGATCGCGATCAGCGACGACACGCCGATCGGCGCCGCCTGGTGCCGAAGAATGCGTGCGGACGATGCCGGATACGGGTTCGTCGACGAGGAGACGCCCGAGTTGGGAATGGCGGTCGTGGAGGAGTGCCGTGGCACGGGTGTCGGCACTCGGCTGAT
>DASWRR010000071.1:0-2297 GCA_036403055.1 Ilumatobacteraceae bacterium
TGGTAGCGGCGATGCAACGCCGCGTCGGCCGGATGTTCGATCTGGACGACGGCCACCTCGGCGCAGGCAAGGACGTTGGCCTTGCGGACGACGTCGGCGCACGCGTCGCACGTCGCGGAGGAAAACACGGCCACCAGCCATGGCGCGTCGGAGCGGTCGAAGTCGGCGCGGTCGATCTGTGACGGAGCCGAAAACACGGCTTGCGTGGGGGCGTCCGGGGCACGCCGCCGGCGGAGCAGGGTGCCCACTGCCAGCGCGACGACCAACACGACTGCGGCGACGACGATCTGGTTCACGCGTCTCAGCCTGGCAGGGCGAACGAGCCGGACCGACCGCGCAGACCCGGGTCTCGTGGCAGCAGGCGCTCGACGAAGACCGGTTGTGTCGACTCGACGACCAGCGGATGACCGAGCGCCGTTGGATCGGACACACCGATCGTGATCACCGCGCCGGCAGGCAGATCGATCGCTTCCATTCCCGGCACCGGCACTTCGCCGCCGGCGCCGAGCGTCTTGACGGTGACCGTTCCAGCGGTCCCGGTCGCGTTGAGCACGACCAGCACATCGGGGATCGCGAGGTCCGTGCCGATCGCCATGCTCCAGCGCGTCGACGCGAACGTCGGCGGAGATCCCATCACCACCGTCGTCGCAACGGTGTCGCCGGTCGTGCGCGTGATGGCTCGCTCGACCAATATCGATCCGGAGGTCTCGGTCGAGAAGACCGCGCCGTGGCGACCCGCCGGGACCCCGACATCACCCGCGATCAACGAGACGACGTTGCCGGCGGGAACCGTGATCGGGTCCGGATTGACGAACCCGAGCGCGGGGTCGAGACCGAGGAACGTCACGTTGACGACGGCCTCTGTCGCTGACCCGTTGTAGATGCTGTACCGCTCGATGACGTTCGGCGCGACCTCGCCATCCGCGAAGTAGAACTGCTCGCCGAGGGACGGTGCGCCAAGCGTCATCGTGAAGCCGGCACGTCCGGCAGAGGCGATGTACTCCTGAGAGCGGCCGACGACGACGCGACCGCGAGTGCTCGTGACCGTGATCGCGAGAACGAGCTCGCGCTTTGCGAGGAGATCTTGACTGACGACGAGGATGGAGTTGGCCGGCACGCGAAGGCTCTGCAGCGTCGCGGGCACTCGGCTCTCGGTTGCCGTCGCCTCGCGGATGCTGACGATGGCGTCGGACGGGAAGGGGTTCGTGATGACGAGGTCCTCGCGGCTGCCCTCGACGGTGTAGCCGTCGGCGAAGTACCAATCCGACGAAGTGGAGTTCGAGCACGGCGCAACGGCGCTACCGGACGCACTGTCGGCGCGCTGCTCGACGAACCCGCCCCCGCCGTAGATCTCGACCATCGCCGACACGTACGTGCCCTGCGTCTGCATCTTCCCGAGATCGAACACGCTCGTGCCTCGTGCGGGGACCTCGAACGACGACGCAACGGACGCGACGCCTGCGGCATCTGTGAACGCGGTGATCCGGCCGGTCAGGGCGACCTCGCTCGGGTTCGCCACGATCGCGATGCCGCCTTGCTGCGCTCCGCCGATCGGAACGCCGGCGCAGAACCACGCCGACGTCACGAAGTCCCCTTTCGGGACGAACGGCATCGTCGGATTGCCAAGTCGGGAAAAGGCGGCAGGAGCGCTGCGGACGGGGTGCGAACGCTGGAGCACCACCACGCCCACCATCGAAGCGATCACCATCACCGCCGCGACGAAGCGACGAACTGCGATCATTCGACGCCTGCTTCGTGCGGCTCGGGATCCGCCGGCCGAGACACGTCCGGGGCGTCGGGCACGTCCGGCGCGTCGGGCGCGTCCGGCGTGTCGGTCGATTGCCATGCGATCGCGTCGTCCCCCATCGACAGCATGACGGCCGGCTCGGCGACCGTCATCGGCGAGTCGATGGACATCAGCGGTGCGTGCGGTTCGGTGTCGAGCGTGCGACGGCGGCGGCGCGCGAGCGTCGAGGTGTCGAATCGGCTGACACCGAGCAGCAGCAGGAGCCACAGCACCAGCTGCCCGATGAGCGCGGCTGCACGCGAGACCGACGTGTGATACGCCAACCTGGCGCGGCCGCCCGTCGCGATGTCGTACCCCGTGGTGGTCCCGAACGCAGGTCGCGGCTCGATCGTCTGCCCATCGACCTTCAACGACCACCGACGGTCGACACCGGTTGCGAACGTGACGGCGCCGGGAGTCACTTGGAACGCGGCTGGCCCGTTGTCCGGCGCGCCGACGGCGACCGGGGTTGCCGCCGCAGAGAGCTCGAGGCGGGCGAGCGAGTCGAGAC
>DASWRR010000072.1:0-3881 GCA_036403055.1 Ilumatobacteraceae bacterium
GAGATCACGTCGTCGCCACGGCAACTCGGCAAGGAACTTGGCCGCCGCTGGATGTGGGTCCATCGGACGTTCCTCCTCCGCTGTCGCGGGCAATGGGCGAGGCCCGCGGCGCACTTGGCAACCGGGGCACCAATACAGCAAGCGCGAATGCTCGCCGATGCGCCTGACTTCGATCGTGTCGCCGCAACGCTGACAACGCTGGCCGTTTCGCCCGTAGACCGCGAGGCCCGGCAAGTCGTCGGAGATCACCGGTGCTGTCGGGTGCACGCTCGCGTGCAGCACCTTGACGGCTTCCAAGACGATTCGTTCCATGTCGGTTCGCGCGAGCATCGACACAGGAGCGAACGGGTAGTGCTGGCAGTGCCACAGGATCTCGCTGCGAAACACGTTGCCGACGCCGCACGCAACCTGCTGATCGAGCAAGGCCTCGGCAATGCACGCGTCGAGGTCGGTGTAGTGACACAACGCCTCGACCGCCTTGTCGACGTCAGGCGAAGCATCGCACAGGTCGGGCCCGGTCCTACCGAAGCCGGGATGACGATGCGTGTCGAACTCGCGGTACGTCTCGACCGTTCGGGCACCGAAGCACACCGCGGAGAACGAGTCGACGTTGATGGCGACCCGCATCTGCGACATCGGCTTGCGCCAGCGCTCGCCGGACCGATACAGGTGCCACGCTCCCCCGAGGAACATGTTGGTGTGCAGGATCAACCCATCGTCCCAGCTGATGTCGAGCTGCCTGCCGCGACTCTCGACGAGTTCGATGACGCGGCCTGGCGCGGGCACCGGGCCGTTGACGTGGGGAGCTTCGAAGGACAGCACAGCCCTACCTACCAGGGCCGTTCGCAACGCAGCGGCCGTGCGGTGAATCGCTTCCCCCTCGGGCACAGCCGCATCGTAGCCCGCGGCCCGAGGACGGGGGCGGCATGCTCGGCGCTATCGTCTGACCGATGTCAGGGCCCGACGACGACGCTGCGATCGAACCGGTCGAGCCGCTCGAATCGTTCGATCCGGTGCGAACCGCGCGCCGTCGCCACGGTGCCGTCGGCGCCATCATGGCTGCTGGGATGTTCGGGCTCGACCAGGCGCTCGGTCGCAAGCCGAAAGAGGAAGCGCCCATCGTGATGGCCGCGAGCGACGAGCCGGTCGACATCGACAGCGAGGGGATCACCGTGCCGGTCGACGGGACGCACTCGGTCGTCGCGCCACCTCAGCCGAGATCGGACCCCTTGGCGAGCCGCCGCCGACCACGCAAGCGACGCTGAAGAGCCGCGCCACCCCTCGCCACACATGTCATCATCGATGACAACGCCTACTCAACGGGAACAGTGTGAGCGATCAACTCGATACGAAGACCGGCTGGCTCGACAACGAACAGCTCGACAACATCCGCGCCAACGTGCCGCTCGTCTACGTCGACGCGGTGCCTGTGCGGGTCAACGACGTCGGCCTCGTGACTGACATCGGTCTGCTGTTGCGTCAGGCGGCCGACGGCACGCTCAGCCGCATGATCGTCACCGGTCGAGTGCTGTACGGCGAACGAATCCGCGATGCATTGTTGCGTCATCTCGAGAAGGATCTCGGGCCGGTCGCGCTGCCTCGGATCCCACCGGAGGTAGCCCCGTTCACCATCGTCGAGTACTTCCCGAATCCCGACATCAGCGGGTTCCACGACCCACGGCATCACGCGGTCAGCCTTGCGTTCGTCGTACCGGTCTCGGGTGATTGCCAGCCGACCCAAGAGGCGCTCGATCTCGGTTGGTACACGCCGGCGGAAGTGATGAGCGATCAGTTCCGCCGCGAGATGACCGGTGGGCACGATCGCTTGATCCGACTCGCGCTCGCGCACGTCGGGCTGCTCCCGTGACCCACTGAGGCGTCAGCGCGTCGACAGCTCGATCAGCTTGGCAACGGTGTTGAGATTTCGAGACGTGCCCTTCACGTGCAACGACTTCTCGAAGTAGTCGAGCGTCATCTTCGACCGTCCCGAGCCGTGCGCGTAGTAGCCGTACAGCTCACTGCCGACCACCTCGAAACGGTCCGGCGCGAAGCGCTCAGCGTCCAACTTCGCGACGTCCGCGGCCGTCGGCTTGTCCGAGAGGAACGTGATCAGCACGCGGGCGTCGCCTTCCACCGTCGTGAACGGGTTCATGTCGAGTGCGGCGCGGAGTTCGTCAGGAGTGCGCAGTACGGCTGATACCGCGAGACCGAACGACGCCGTGATCGCCGCACAGATCTCCGTGGCCAGTCCGCTGCGGTCGTCGCGATCGGAGGTGATCACGACGTTCCCGCTCTGGATGTACGTCGACACGCTGCTGTGCCCCAGATCGCTCATGACGTCTCTGAGGGCAGCCATCGAGAGCTTGTTCGCACCGCCGACGTTGACGCCGCGCAACAGAACGATCCATGTCGCCATGGGCTCAGAATCTCACAGCTGAACGCTCTTGGCCGCTCCGTGGTGTCGGCGTTGTCCGGATGAACCTCGCTAGAATCGCCTCCGGCATGATGCGTACACCCCAATACGGCACCACCCGATGACTCAGCACACTCGACGAACGAACCGACCTGTCACTCGCGCGCAGCGCGACATCCGCCGCGCCTGTGCGGTGCTTGCCGCCGGCGCGGCGCTGATCGGCGTGATCTCACTCGGCGAATCGATCTTCAAGAATCCGCCCTCCGAAGCGACCGCCGCAGGACCTGACTCGCAGCCAGAGGCCGACGCCTCGTCGACCACGCTCGCGGGCATGGGCGGCCTTGCGGATCCGACGGCCGGCAGCATCGCGCCTTCTGAACTGACCGCCAATCAAGATGTCAGCGGCGACGAGCCGACCGGCACCACCCCTGGCTGCAAGCTCGACAAGCGCGAGCTGCGACTCGGTGATTCAGGCTCCGCTGTCAGCTGCCTTCAACAGGCGTTGATCGGGGCCGGTTACTTGACCAGCACAGCAACCGGCCAGTTCGACAACGCGACCTTCAGCGCTGTCAACAAGCTGCAGAAGGAGAAAGATCTCTTCGTCGACGGTCTCGTCGGTCGAGAGACTGCGCTGGCGCTCGACATCTGGCCGGACGAAGCCTCGTTGGTCGTGCACACACCCCCGCCTGCTGACGGCGCGGTGGACCTGCTCGGCTATCCGCTCTCGTTCGTCGCGACGAGCGGGCCCGACGCTCCGGCATTGCCGCCGAACTCCGGTAGCGGGAAGCGTGTCGTGTACGACCGTGCCGGTCAGCGCGTGTGGGCGATCGACAAGAACGAGCGTGTCATCCGGTCGTGGCTCGTCTCGGGCAGCAAGTACAACAACGAGGTGCCGGGAACGCACGAGGTCTACAGCCGCTCGGAGGTGTCGACGGCATGGAACGGCAAGGCGTTCCTGCCGCACATGATCAGGTGGCTGAAGACCGACATCGGCAACATCGGCTTCCATGGCATTCCCCGCCACGTCGCCGACGGATCGCGCTACGAGAAGGACTCCGAGCTGGGCACTCGTCTGTCGGGTGGCTGCCAGCGCCAGGCCGATCTCGACGCCGACTTCATGTGGGACTTCGCTCAGATCGGAACGAAGGTCGTCGTTCTCTGATCCGTCGGTCGCGTGCGAAACGCACGCCAGACGCGAAGAACCGCCGACCCCGAAGAGCCAGCGGTTCGTTCAACAACTATCCGAGCAGCAAGTGCTCAGAGCGGACGGACGTTTTGCGCTTCCTCGCCCTTGCGGCCGGGAGCGATGTCGAACTCGACGCTCTGACCCTCTTGCAATGACTTGTAGCCATCGCCTTGGATGTTGGAGTAGTGAACGAAGACATCTTCGCCACCCTCACGTGCAATGAATCCAAAGCCCTTCTCGGCATTGAAGAACTTAACGGTACCTGTAGTCAACTGTCTCTCA
>DASWRR010000073.1:0-2531 GCA_036403055.1 Ilumatobacteraceae bacterium
GTCTCGCGCGATGGGTGGACGTCGGCGCGATGGATGACGAACATCGCGATCTCGACGCCGTCGAGCGACGGATACGAGGCGTGCGTGACGGTCAACGCAGGGATCACCGAGCGATCGGCCTCTGGTGACCACCGCTGCGCGGTACCGTCGATGATTCGATAGAGCGTCGGCGGGCTGACGAACGACGAGATCGTGGTGAACGCAACGCGACCGTCGGTGTCGAGGGATTGCACGGCGACGAACCCGAGGTCGTCGATCGACCGCACGAAGGTGCCGTCGGTCGACCACAGTTCCACCGTGTCGATCGCATCGCTGCTCGAGACGACGATCAGCTGATCACCGATGCTGGCTGCGCTCGTCAACACGACGTCGCGTTCGGCGATGACCGTGCGCCACTCGCTCGGGTTCGCGAGCGGCGCCGCGATCAGTCGACCGTTCGGCGCATCACGCGACGTGACCGCGAACAGCTCGCCCGCATGGAAGAAGAACGTCGCCTGCGCCGCGACGCCCTTGATCACTTCACGCCATTCCCCGGTCGTCGTGTCGAGCAGCTGGGCGTCGACGCGACCCCAACCCACGAGTATGTGAACGAGGAGGTAGCGGCCGTCGTCGCTCGACAGCACATCCGGCCACGACTCCGGCGTCGGCAGGTCGTCGAACACCAACGGATCCTCGGCGGGGTCGGTGCCGAGCCGGTGAAAGAAGACGTGCCGGTCGTAGACGTTCTCCGGCGGGTACCGCAAGTACCAGAACCCCGAGTTGTCGGGGAGCCACGCGATCGACGACGCACGCGTGTTGGGGATGGAGTCAGGCAGCATCGTGCCGGTCGCAACATCGATCACCGCCAGCGTGCTGTGCTCTGTACCGCCCTCGCTGACGCCCACGACGATCAGGGCACCGTCTCGCGACGGCTCGTACCAGTCGATCGCAACGGCGCCATCCGCTGCGCGCGTCGCCGGATCGAACAGCGCTCGCGCCGGCGCATTCGGGTCCGTCGACGATCGCACTGTTAGCGCGAACTGGTCGGCGCCCTCGGCGCGTCCGAGCACGAAGAGGTTGTCGCCGCGAACGCTGGCGCCGGCAACGGTCGGGAGTGCCGTCAACGCGGAAAGGCGCTCGTGCCACCGGCTCCACGTCGGCCGGGCTTCGAGCGCCTGCTGAGTTCGTTCGTTGTGCGCAGCGACCCAGGCCGCTACTTCCTCGGAATCACCGTTTTCGAGCCATCGATACGGGTCGGCGACGGAAACACCGTGCAGCACGTCGACGTCGACACCTCGCCGTGTCCACGGTGCTGCTGCAACCGAGGGCTCAGCCACGTCCCATGTTGGGGCGCTTGCCGTGGTTGGCCTTCGATCGGCGCATGCGCGCCTTCTTCTTCTTCGTCTTCTTCGACATGGGGAGCCAGGCTAGCGGCGGGTCACGCTGCGTGCACCCAGGCGAGCAAGTCGTCGACCGACCACGTGTTGATGACGCGTTCCAGCGGCACGTCGCACTCCGCCGCGCGGTTGCAGCCGAGCGGCTGCCATTCCAACTGGCCGGTCGCGTGGGCGTCGGTGTCGATCGAGAAGTAGCAGCCGTACTCGATCGCGAGCTCGAGCAACGGTCGCGGTGGGTCGAGCCGCTCGGGCCGGCAGTTGATCTCGACGGCGGTGTTGTACTGCGCGCAGGCGGCGAACACGTAGTCCGCGTCGAACGTCGACGGCTCGCGCTTGCCGATCATCCGACCGGTGCAGTGGCCAAGGATGTCGACGTGCGGCGACGCCACCGCCTTGACCATTCGCTCGGTCATCGGCTGGCGCTCCATCCGCAACTTCGAGTGGACGCTCGCGACGACGACGTCGAGCTGGCTCAACACCGCGTCGTCGTGATCGAGCGATCCGTCCTCGAGGATGTCGACCTCGATCCCAGTGAGAATGCGAAACGGCGCCATCTTCTGGTTGAGGGCGGCGACGTCTTCCAACTGCTGATCCAACCGCTCCTTGCTGAGACCGTGCGCCACCGTGAGCCGCGGCGAATGGTCGGTCAGCACCATGTACTCGTGTCCGAGGCCGCGGGCGGTGCGCGCCATCGCTTCAATCGTCGCGCCACCGTCGCTCCAACGACTGTGCATGTGGCAGTCACCGCGCAGCGCCTCGAGGTACCGGGCTCCGTCGTCGGTGATCGTGACGTGCGTCTCGCCTTCGATCTTGTCGACGTAGCTCGTGTCGCCGCGCAACGTCTCGGTGATCAACCGCGCCGTCGAATCACCGATTCCCTCGAGATCGGTGAGCGTGCCGGCTGCCGCCCGCGACTCGAGCTCCTCCGGCGGCGTGGCGCGTACGACTTCGAGCGCTCGAACGAACGCCTTCGTCTTGAACCCTGTGTCGTGGGCTCGATCGAGACAGTGCACCACACGTTCCAAGGCCTCGACTGGGGTCATGGGGCCGAGTGTAGATGACCCTCCGGATGCCCGACAGGTGGCCGCCGTCGTGATGGACGTCGGCTGGCAACGCCCACCACTCCGATGCCTGCCACCAGCAGCGAGGTGCCCA
>DASWRR010000074.1:0-3416 GCA_036403055.1 Ilumatobacteraceae bacterium
CGTCGCGGCTGCAGCAGGCGCGCCACCCGTCCTCGGCCCGGCCGAGCTCGGACCAGTCATCACGATTCGGACCGCCGGCTCGGTGCCGAGTCACGACACGTTGCTCGCCGAGTTCGGCCGGGCAGACCTCGTCCCCGACACCACCGTGTCGCCGGAACTTTTGCTGAGCCTCAACGATTCACGAGCGCAGGCTGCCGCGATCCCTGGCGGCGGCGGCATCGCCCGGGCTGCCGACATCGCGATGATCTACCAGTCGTTCCTGCACAACCCCGGTGACGCGCACCCGTCGACGTGGCTTGCGGATGCACGGTCGACGATTCGCAACGGCAGCATCAGCGCAAGCGATGGCGTGCCCGCGAACCGCACAATTGCAGGGATCGTCTCCGGCGCCGACGGGATGAACAGCTATCGATGGTTCCCGGAGACGCCGCGAGCCTTCGGTCATCCTGGCGCAGGCGGCCAACTCTGCTGGGTGGACACCGACAGCGGCATGTCGTTCTGCTTCCTGCACGACACCCTGCAACTCGATCCGAGCCACGATCTTCGCCGGTGCCGCGAGTTGAACGCGCTCGCCATCGCCTGCATCCGTCCGTAGCATCGCCCTCGGTGACACCGCAAGAGGAGCAGACACGCGGCATTGCCGCCGGCGTCGCCGCGTACTTGGTGTGGGGTGCGCTGACGCTCTACTGGCGCCATCTCGAGGCCTTCAACGCCGTTGAGTTGATCGGCTGGCGGGTCATCTGTTCCGCGGCGATCATGACGATCGTCCTCACCGTCACCCATCGATGGCAGCACCTCCGCCCGATCGTCGCGAATCGCCGCCTCCTCGGCTCGGTCGTCCTGTGCGCAGTCGTGCTGACGGTCAACTGGACGACGTACGTGTGGGCCGTCGTCCACGATCACGTGATCGAAACGGCACTCGGGTACTTCTTGGCCCCGCTCGGGACGATGGCAGTCGGTGTGGTCGTCCTGCACGAGAAGGTGACGCGTGCGCAGCAGTTCGTCTTCGTGCTCGCACTGATCGCCGTCGGCATCCTGACGTTCAGCTACGGACGCGTCCCTTGGCTCGCGTTGATCATCGCGGCGTCGTGGGTCGTGTACGGGTACTTGAAGAAGCACGTGCCGTTGGCGCCCGTCGAGAGCATGGCGGCGGAGAGCTTCATCGTGCTCGTGCCCGCGATCGTCGCCGTGACGGTGCTCGCGGGTAACTCCGACAGCGTCCCGCACACGGCAACGACGGCGCAGTTCGTTCTGATCCTCTGCAGCGGTCTGGCGACGATCGTGCCGCTGACGTTGTTCGCCTACGCCGCGCAGCGGATGCCGCTGACGGTGATCGGGCCGCTCAACTACATCGTCCCGACGATCAACTTCTGCCTCGGCTGGCTGGTCTTTCACGAAGATCTCCCGCCGTCGCGCGTTGTCGGCTTCGCGCTCGTGTGGGTCGGTCTGGCGATCGCCGCGGTCGACGCGGCGCGTCGTTCACGGACGAAGCCACCGGTGGTCGACCCCATTCCGGTCTAGGAATGGGGCACACTGTGGACCGATCGAAGGGACCATCATGAAATCCATCGCTGCCGGAATGCTCGCGTCCATCGCTGCGCTCGGCTTGCTGTCGTCGTGCGGGAGCGACAGCGCGGCCAAGTCGGACACGTCCTCCGCCGGCGCCACGATCTCGGCCGGCGCGACCGTGCCGACGGACGCGACCGCGTCAACGGGATACTTGTTCCCTGGTGAGCACGTGACTCCCGGAACCGATTCGGTGCCTGCCAGCGCACCGGCCGGCGGCACGATCCCGGCGTCCGTGGTGGATCAGATGATCGCCCAGTTCGAGGCCGCCGGCATGAAGGTCGACAAGGCCTGCTTCACGGCGTTGCTGAAGGACGACTCACTGCGCAAGTTGGTTCAGGCCGGCGGCACGCCGAACCAGGAAGCGATCTCGAAGTTCTTCACCTGTCTCTCGGCGTAGACAGGACCCGCATCCAACCCGTCAGTGCTCGTACTGTGTGATCGGCGACCCGATCTCGGTGAACGTCTGCGAGGCAACGCTCCACTGCAACACCTGCAACGTCTCGTAGGCGAACGCGTCCTTCTCGCCGGCCATCTTGTAGTGCACGCCCTCGCGGCCGAGCGACGGTGTGAACTCGAGGTTCCTCGCAGCTTCGATGATCGACTTGCGACTGAGCGTGCCCGTGGCGAGTGCGGCCTTCAAGATGTTGACGGTGCCCTCGCCGACGCTCCAGCCGGCCTCGGTCACACCGGGATCGCCTGTCAGACCGGCGGCCTGATAGGCGTCGAGGAACGTCTTGACGCCTGGCTGCGTCGCGTTCTTCGGATCGTTGGAATCGAGGAGGTTGTTGGAGGTGTAGACACCTTCGGCCGCGGGTCCGGCGAGACCGAAGAACAGCTTCGATGCGCACGTGTTGGTGATGAACACGGGCGGGTTCCAACCCGGAGTCTGCGCCTTCGCGTTCGCGAGTTGGGCGAGGAACGTCGGGCACTGCAAGCCGAGTGGGATCGCGACGATCGCGTCGGGCAGCTTGCCGGCGATGCTGCCGACCTGTGTGATCGGCGGGTTGTTGTCGTTCGGCTCGACCGTCTGCTCGTCGACGATCTGGAAGCCGAACTCGTCGGCCTTCTTCTTGAACTCGTCGATGTACGCCTTGCCGAACTCGTTGTTGATGTAATAGAGCGCGACCTTCGCGCCGGGCTTGAGCTCGTTGAGCTTCGTCGCGTAGATCGAGGCCTCGGTGTCGTACGGAACGAGCGCACCGGTGGTCCACGGGTAATCGGCGACGTCGCCCCACGCGGGAGAACCGGTGAGCGCCATCAACTGCGGGATGCACTCTTCGTTCAGCGTGTCACGCACGGCGAGGTTGTTGGGCGACCCGATGATGCCGGAGAAGATGTCGACGCCGGAGTCGATGAGCCCATCGACGACGCCGGGTGTCTGCGTCGAGTCGTACTGGTCGTCGCGGATGTCCGCGCTGATCGTGTAACCAGGCAGCAAGTTCTGCTCGCTGGCGTAGTTGAGATAGAGCTGGAAGCCGTCCTTGACCGGACCGAACGCTGCGGCAGGCCCACCCGACAGGGGAACCGCTGCGCCGATCTTGACCGTGCCCACGATGGGCTTCGTCACGCGGTCCGGATCCGCGCACTTCGACGTGTCGACGGTCCAGCCGCCTGACGGGGTGACCTGCGTCGCCGCCGTCGTCGCGTCACTGCCGCCAGTCGTCGTCGCGCCCGCCGCTGTCGTCACGCTGACCGAAGCGCTCGATCCTCCTGGACCGGGCACCGATGACGTGCTCGACGAGTTGCCACCCCCGCCGCATGCCGCGAGGACCAAGCCTGCTGCTGTGACGACATGGACAGTGCGGAGACGTTTGTGCACGTCATTCCCCCTCGGGTTGTGGCGGTGT
>DASWRR010000075.1:0-3499 GCA_036403055.1 Ilumatobacteraceae bacterium
GCAGAATGCGTGCTTGCCCGCTTCCCTCCATGCCCGCAACATCTCGCTCGCCCTCGGGGCACGCCACATCCTCGTCGACGTCGATCTCTCGCTCGACCCTGGGCATCGCACGGGTCTCGTCGGGCCCAACGGTGTCGGCAAATCGACACTGCTCCGCGTCCTCGCAGGGATACTGGCGCCCGACGCGGGGACGGTGTCGTTGGCGCCGGCGGCAGCGACCGTCGGGTACCTCGATCAGGAGCCGGAACGAACGGACGAATCGGTGGCGAAGTACATCGAGCGACGCACCGGCGTGATCGCTGCGCATGCCGAGCTCGACGCCGCAACCGCGGCGATGGCTGCCGGCGCGCAGGGTGCCGACGACAGGTACAGCGTCGCGTTGGATCGATGGCTCGCGTTGGGCGCGGCGGACCTCGACGTGCGCGTCGGCGAGATGTGGGCCGAGCTCGATCTGCCGGAACGATTGTTGGAGCAACCGATGACGTCGCTGTCGGGAGGCGAGGCCGCGCGGGCCGGCCTTGCCGCGTTGATGCTGACGCGGTTCGACGTGTTGCTGCTCGACGAGCCGACGAACAACCTCGACCTCGACAGCCTCGATCGCCTCGAGCGTTTCGTCAACGGAGTGCAAGGCGCCGTCGCGTTGGTCAGTCACGATCGCGAGTTCCTTCGGCGAGTCGTGACCGACGTCGCCGAGCTCGATGAGTTCACGCACGGCGTGACGGTGTTCGCCGGCGGCTACGACACGTACA
Organism: Ilumatobacteraceae bacterium; assembly: GCA_036403055.1. Classification (GTDB taxonomy): domain Bacteria; phylum Actinomycetota; class Acidimicrobiia; order Acidimicrobiales; family Ilumatobacteraceae; genus JAENVT01. The sequence continues at coordinate 750 of DASWRR010000075.1, forward strand.
TGCGCGAGCGCGAGCTCGCCCGTCAACATGCGTGGGAGGCGTGGGCGGAGTACGACACGAAGCGCACGACGTTGGCGCAGCGATCGCAACGCGAACGCGAGTGGGCGACGCAGGGTTTGTCGCGGGCGAAGAAGCGGCCCGACGACAACGACAAGAACATTCGCAACTTCAAGATCAACCAGACCGAACAGCTCGCCGGCCGCGCCGCGCGCACCGAGCGGGCAATGGAACGTCTCGACGTCGTCGAGCAGCCGCGCGAAGGGTGGGACCTGCGCATGACGATCGCGACCGCGCCGCGCAGTGGCGCCTTGGTCGCGAGTCTCGATGATGCTCGTGTGTCGCTGGGATCGTTCGAGCTCGGGCCGATCACGATGGAGGTCGACTACGGCGAGCGAGTCGTGATCGTCGGGCCGAACGGGAGCGGCAAGACGACGTTGCTGGGCGCGCTGCTCGGCGAGATCCCGTTGACGTCGGGCGTGCAACGTCTCGGACCATCCGTACGACTCGGACGGCTCGAGCAGGCGCGCACGCAACTGGGGTCCGCCAGTCAGGGCCAATCGACTCTGGCTGCGTTTCAGGCGACGACCGGAATGGTGATCGGCGACGCGCGCACACTGCTGGCGAAGTTCGGCATCGCCGCGGAGCATGTGCTTCGTCCCGTCGACTCGTTGTCGCCAGGGGAACGCACGCGTCTGGTACTCGCGGTGTTCATGGCGGTGGGATGCAACTGCATCGTCCTCGACGAGCCGACGAACCATCTCGACCTTCCCGCGATCGAACAGATCGAGCAAGCCCTCGAGACGTTCCCCGGCACCGTGCTGCTCGTCAGCCATGACCGCGTGATGCTCGAACACATCCGTCGCACGCGCACGATCGAACTGCGCGACGGCAAGATCGTCGGCGACAGATCGGAGTAGGCGGGAACCAAAGTGATCCGTCGCAACGTCTGATGCGACATGACGCGCACATTTTCCACCGCAGCCTTCGTCGTCGCCGCGGCGACACTGACCCTCGCCGGTTGTGTCAGCGACCATGATGCGCCGAGTGTGCGCAAAGCCGATCCGCCGTCGACGACGATCGGCGCGACGACCACCTCCGAAGCTCCTGTGCCGGGGACCACGACACCGCCATCCCCCGACACACCGACGTCACCGAAGCCGGCACGGTTCAGCGCGCTCGGATCAACGAGGCTGAGGTTCTTCGCCGAGTGTCCGGATCTCCTCTCGTACATGCAGACCGAAGCCCTCGCGCGAGTGACCGCATGGGGTCTGGGTGGCGGCCCGTTCTACGGATACGGCGGGTATGGCGGCCGTGGCGGCCCGTTCCCGATGATGGAGACGGCGGCGGCAGGTACGGCTGCTCCTGCGGCTGACGCGGCCGGTTCTGCGCCGGCCGGTGCTGGTGGCCCTGACTTCTCCGGAACCAACACTCAAGAGGTCGGCGTCGACGAAGGTGACATCGTCGAAACCGACGGCACGCATGTGTACGTCGCCTCACAGGACGGTGTGCGGATCGTGGACGTTGCCAGCGCCCAGGTGACGGCGAAGCTCGACGTCCCCGATGGCACTCATCAGTTGCTGCTCGACGGCACACGACTCCTGATCGCGACCCAGCCCTACTCCGGTGTCGACACGATCGTGTCGCTCTACGACGTCACCGATCCCTCGTCGCCGACACTCGTCCACAGCAGTCACCTCGAGGGATACCTCGTTGCGACTCGCGCCGTCGATGGCACGGCACGGCTCGTCCTGACGACGTCGCTCGCGTCACGGTTGACGTTCGTCCATCCGGACCAGTTCGGGCTCGACGAGGACAGCGCGTTGGTGCAGAACAAGGCCATCATCATGAAGTCGACCGTCGACGATTGGATGCCGCGATCGTTCGACGTCGCGAGCGACGGAACGTTCGGTGACATGTCGACGACGCTCGATTGCGCAACCGTTGCCGCGCCGAGCGAGTTCGCCGGACTCGGGATCTCGTGGATCGCTTCCGTCGACATGCACGGCTCCGGTCAACCGATCGGCGCGGCCGGCATCGTGTCGAACAGCGACATCGTGTATGCGTCGACGACCAACATCTACCTCGCAACCGTGCCGTGGGATTGGAACCAGCCACAAACCGACGTCGCGCCCAACCCAACTCCTCCGCCGACACTGATCCACGAGTTCGCACTCGGCGCGGACGGATCGGCGTCGTACGTCGCATCCGGCGAAGTGCCCGGCCAGTTGCTGAACCAGTTCTCGATGAGCGAGTACAACGGTGATCTCCGAGTCGCCACGACGACGAACGGTGTGGCCGCGCCCGATGTGTCGACATCGGCCGTTCGAGTGTTGCGTCCCGAAGGGAACGAGCTGAAGCAGATCGGCGTTGTCGACGGCCTCGGCACGACCGAGCAGATCCACTCGGTCCGCTTCCTCGGCACGCAGGGGTATGTCGTGACGTTCCGCCAGACCGACCCGTTGTACGTCATCGACCTCAGTGATCCGACGGCGCCCGTGGTGACTGGCGAGTTGAAGATCCCCGGCTACTCGGCGTACCTCCATCCCGTCGGCGACGGTCTGCTGCTCGGCGTCGGCCAGGACGCGACTGATGACGGCCGCACGCAAGGAACGCAGCTGTCGCTGTTCGATGTGCACGACCCGGCGAATCCCGTGCGGTTGTCGAGCCTCCCCATCGGTGGTTGGACCGAGGCCGAGTGGGATCACCACGCCTTCCTGTTCTGGCCCGAGGATGGCACCATCGTGCTGCCG
>DASWRR010000076.1:0-1611 GCA_036403055.1 Ilumatobacteraceae bacterium
GGCGTACGAGCCGAGGAAGGCTATCGAGCTTGGCCATGGCCCAGTTTCTCCGCCATTCTGACCAAGTCGACGACCGATCCTGCCTGCATCTTGTGCATCACGTGACCGCGCTGAACCTTGACGGTGATCTCGCTCGTTCCAAGGCCGGCGGCGATCTCTTTGTTGAGCTTCCCCGCCACCACGAGGCCCATCACCTGGCGTTCGCGCTTCGTGAGCATGTCGAAGCGCTGTTGCAATACCGCAACGTCGGAACGCTGTTGCCGTATCGTTCGGTCCCGTTCGAGTGCCTGTTGAATCGCGTCGACCAAGTCTTGATCGCGGAACGGCTTGGTCAAGAACTCCACGGCGCCGGCCTTCATGGCCTGTACCGACATCGGAATGTCACCATACCCGGTGATGAAGATGATCGGGATACGAATGTTCAATCTGGATAGTTCGCGCTGGAAATCGAGCCCGCTCAGCCCGGGCAGCCGGACGTCGACCACGAGGCAGTTGGGGCCGTCCGGCGGGCTCTTCTGCAGAAAATCCTGCGCGGACACGAACGTCTCGGCTCGCAGCCCGACGGATTCCACGACGCCCGTGATCGCGTCGCGGACAGAGGCATCATCGTCGATGACGAAAACCGTCGGCTGCGCTTCACGCATCGGCGGCCTCGACCGGCAGGGTGAACCGAAAGACGATGCCGCGCGGTTCGTTGGGCGTTGCCCATAGCCGTCCGCCGTGGGCCTCGATGATCGAGCGGCTGATCGAAAGTCCCATGCCCATGCCGTCGCTCTTGGTCGTGAAGAAGGACGTGAACAGCCGATCGAGATTCGCCGGCTCGACCCCCGGGCCGGAATCCTGCACTTCGACGAACATGTCGTTCGGCTCGCTTCCGGAGCGTACCGTCAACTCGCGCGGCCCCTCGCGCATCTCACTCATCGCCTCGACGGCATTGACGATCAAGTTGAGGATGACTTGCTGGAGTTGGATTCGATCTGCGGGAACGAGAGGCAGCCCGCTCGATAGGCGCGTTCGCAGGTGGACGGAACTTCTCTGCAATTCGTTCTGCGTCAGGGCGATGACTTCGCGGATAGCCTCGTTCATGTCCACGAGGTCGCTGCGCGGCGGCATTTTCTTGACGAGCGCCCGAATGCGGCCGATGACTTCGGAGGCTCGCTTCCCGTCTCTGGCAATGAGCGCGAGATAGTGACGGGCCTCTTCCATGTTCGGCGGCTCAGCGGCGAGGTATCGCAACGAGGTGCCGGCATTGGCGACGACTCCGGTGAGCGGCTGGTTGATCTCGTGCGCGATCGACGCGGTCATCTCACCCACGAGCATGACTCGATTGGCGTGCGCGAGCTCGCCCTGTGCGTGGCGCAGCGCTTCTTCGGCGCGGAGGTTCGCTTCGAGAAGCAACTGGTCCGTATGAATGCGCGCTCTGGACACCAATGCCGTGATCACCGCAGACGTCGTCAAGAAGAGCACGACGGCGACACTATCGAACGGATCGTCTATCCGGAACGTGAACGTCGGCGGCGTAAAATAGTAGTCCAACGCCCCAACCGCGATGACCGAGACGATGGCCGATGAAACGAAGCTGCCCCAGAGCGACAGCAGAATGACAACGGT
>DASWRR010000077.1:0-1537 GCA_036403055.1 Ilumatobacteraceae bacterium
TCGGGCGTTGGCTCGAGCACACACTTTCCGCCGACGATGCGGCCGACGTCGCGCTTCGTGAGCGGGCCGCCGACACGGACGAGCCGCGACCAGTAGACCTTCTCTTCCATCCCGACCGCGAGGCCGATCGCTTCATGCTCGGGACGAAAGTTCGGGAGGCTGGTGCGCTCGTCAGGCGCGATGCGGAACCCGCCTAACGAGAGCTTGTCGGACCCGGGTGATGCGAGCGTCGCGATCGCGAGCGTCCACGGCTCGGAACGGTGCCGGTACCGATACACCCACACGCGACGCGCATCGGCAATGTCCGGCGCGATCGTCGCTGACTCTGCCGGTTCGACGACACTCTTGATGAACGACCAGCTCACGTCAGGTCGTCGGCGGATTGAAGCCGGCGTGCTGTTGCTCGATCCAGCTCTTCTGGTAACCGGGGTCCTCGATCGCGAGCGCTTGCTTCGCGATGCGCAACGGCCGGAACGAGTCCATCATCACCGCCAGCTCGTCGGTGCGCTTCGCGCCGATCGACGCCTCGGCGCGGCCGGGATGTGGCCCGTGAGGAATGCCGTCGGGATGGTGCGTGATACTCCCGAACTCGATCCCTTTGCGGCTCATAAACTCACTCGAGGCATAGTAGAGCACCTCGTCGGAGTCGACGTTGCTGTGATTGTAGGGCGCCGGCACCGCCTCGGGATCGAAATCGTATGGTCGGGGACAGAATGAGCAGATGACAAACCCGTCACCCTCGAACGTCTGGTGCACGGGCGGAGGCTGGTGCACGCGGCCAACGATCGGCTCGAAATCGTTGATATTGAACGCCCACGGATAGAAGTACCCGTCCCAACCGACGACGTCGAACGGATGGTGGTCGAGGATGAACTCGTTCAGGCCATCGTACTGCTTCACGAGCAGCTTGAAGTCGCCCATCTCGTCGTGGGTCCGAAGCTCGATCGGCCGGCGGATGTCACGCTCCGAATAGGGGGCGCCCTCTTTGAGCTGACCGAACTCGTTGCGATAGCGCTTGGGCCAGCGCACGTGACCGCGGCTCTCCATGATGAGGAACTTTGGATGATCCCCTTTCATCTCGAGCTTGTAGCGGTGGAGAATGCCGCGATGGATGATGAGATAATCGCCCTCGCGGAACGGCAGGTCGCCGTAGACCGATTCGAGCGTCCCGCTTCCCTTGGCGACGTAGATGACCTCGTCGCCCTGGGCGTTCCGGTAAAAGTGCGCGTCCTGCTCGTCAGGCTCGACGTAGAGCATCGCGACGTCGGCATTGAAGAGGAGCGGGATGCGGTCGAGCGTCGGGCTTCCCCCCTTCTTCGCGTGGCGCGTCAGGAAGTGCCGGTGGCGCAGCGTCTGGTCGGGGTCGGCCTCGAGCGCCATCTCCTTCACGCGCCGCACCGACTTCACCGTCGTCGGCGGGTGCGTGTGATAGAGGAGCGATGAGTTGCCCGTGAAGCCCTCGTGCCCCATCAGCTCCTCGGCGTAGATGCCGCCGTTGGGCTTGGGGAACGCCGTGTGGCGCTTTTTCGGGACCTCG
>DASWRR010000078.1:0-3888 GCA_036403055.1 Ilumatobacteraceae bacterium
GCTCGCTCCGGAAGACGATGTTGACCGCGCCCTCGGGGCCCATCACGGCGACCTCGGCGGTGGGCCAGGCGAAGTTGAAGTCGGCGCGGATGTGCTTGGACGACATGACGTCGTAGGCGCCGCCGTACGCCTTCCGCGTGATCACCGCCAGCTTCGGAACCGTCGCCTCCGCGTAGGCGTAGAGCAGCTTGGCGCCGTGGCGGATGATGCCGCCGTACTCCTGGTCGACGCCGGGCAGGAATCCGGGGACGTCGACGAACGTGAGCAACGGGATGTTGAACGCATCGCACGTTCGGACGAAGCGCGCCGCCTTCTCGGAGCTCTCGATGTCGAGTACACCGGCGAGCATGAGCGGCTGGTTGCCGACGATGCCGACGGGATGTCCTTCGACGCGGCTGAAGCCACAGACGATGCTGCGCGCCCAGTGCGGGAAGTACTCGAAGAACTCACCGTTGGCGACGACTTCGCGGATGACCGCCTTCATGTCGTACGGCTGGTTCGGACTCGGCGGCAACAGTTCGTTGAGCGCCGGGCACAACCGCTCGGGGTCATCGCCGGTGTCGACGTACGGTGGCTCTTCGAGGTTGTTCGACGGGAGGAAGCCCAGCAGGAAGCGGACGTCTTCGAGGCACGACTTCTCGTCGGCAGAGACGAAGGTCGCCACGCCGCTCTTCGAGGCATGGCTCATCGCACCACCGAGCTCTTCGAGCGTGACCTCTTCGCCCGTGACCGTCTTGACGACATCGGGCCCGGTGATGAACATGTGGCTCGACTCGCGAACCATGAAGATGAAGTCGGTCATCGCCGGGCTGTAGACAGCACCTCCAGCGCATGGACCGAGGATCACGGAGATCTGCGGCACGACACCGCTCGCGAGCACGTTGCGATAGAAGATGCCGCCGTAGCTGGCGAGTGAGACGACGCCTTCTTGGATGCGCGCGCCGGCGCCGTCGTTGAGCCCGATGACCGGGGCACCGACCTTCAACGCGAGGTCCATCATCTTGTGGATCTTCTCGGCGAACACCTCGCCGAGTGCGCCGCCGAAGACCGTGAAGTCCTGGCTGAAGACGAACACCTTGCGGCCCTCCACGGTGCCCCAACCCGTGACGACACCATCGGTGTACGGCCGTTCCTCCAGACCAGCCGCATGGGCACGGTGGCGGGCGAGGAGATCGAGCTCGTGGAAGCTCCCGGGATCGAGGAAGCAGTCGAGCCGCTCGCGAGCGAGCATCTTGCCCTTCTCGTGCTGGCGCTCGACCGACCGCGGCGAACCAGCGTGGTATGCCTGCTCGCGGCGCTGTCGCAGGTCTTCGAGCTTGGCGTCCATCGGGTTGCTCATTGCGGCCAACGCTACTTCGACCGCCCATCCGGCCTGGCAAGCTGGCGGAGATGTCGCTGCCACTGCAACCACCGTTGTCGCCGATGCTCTCGAAAGCTGCCGCCGCGATCCCTACCGGAGAGGGGTGGCACTACGAGCCGAAGTGGGATGGCTTTCGTTGCATCGTCTTTCGTGATGGTGACGACATCGAGCTGGCCAGCCGCAACGAGCGACCGTTCACCCGATACTTCCCCGAGCTCCTGGAGCCGCTCCTTGCGTCGCTACCACAGCGTTGCGTCGTGGACGGTGAGATCGTCATTCCGGCGAAGGACGATCGTGGTCTCGACTTCGACGCACTGTTGCAACGAATCCATCCCGCTGAGTCGCGGGTCCGGCGCCTCGCTGCGGAAACACCTGCGTCGTTCGTTGCCTTCGACCTGCTCGCGCTCGACGATGAGGTGTTGCTGGAACAGCCGCTCGCGGTGCGCCATCGCATGCTCATGGAGCAGTTGCAGTCAGCGGCACCGCCGGTGTACCTGTGCCCGTCGACGACGGACGCAGCGATCGCCGAACGATGGTTCGTCGAGTTCGAGGGCGCGGGCCTCGATGGCGTTGTCGCGAAGCGGCTCAGCGACCCGTACACACCCGACAAGCGCACACTCGTCAAGGTCAAGCATCAACGCACAGCGGATTGCGTGATCGCCGGCTACCGGATCCACAAGGACGGCAACGGTGTCGGCTCGTTGCTGCTCGGCCTCTACGACGACGAAGGCGATCTGCATCACGTCGGAGTGGTCGCGTCCTTCACCGTCAAGCGTCGCGCCGAACTGCTCGCTGAGCTCGAGCCGCTGACGCACGACGCTCTCGAGAACCACCCGTGGCGCGATTGGGCCGAGTGGTCGACGCGCGCCGACGAGTCCGGGACGCGCATGCCCGGCGCCGGCAGCCGATGGAACGCTGGCAAGGATCTCAGTTGGGTGCCGTTGCGAATCGAGCGTGTTGCCGAGGTGACGTTCGGGCAGTTGCAGGAGGGCCGGTTTCGACACGGGTCGCAGTTCGTGCGGTGGCGACCCGATCGGGAACCGTCGTCGTGTCGTTACGACCAACTCGAAGTGGCGAGCCCGGTTGCGTTCGCGTCGGTGGTCGAACGACAGCAGCAAGCCTGACGGCGACGCCGCTACGGCGCCGCGGTGACGCTCGGCGACGTCGTGATGCCGGTGGAGCCGGTCGTGCCATCCGTGATGAGCACCGTCTTGGAACCGATCGGTGTGTCACCGAATCGGACCGTCACGGTCCAGACGCCCGGTGACCCGATCGGGATGCCCTGCTCGACGGGCAGCACGGCAGTGCCGGCAGCCGTCAAGGGGACGTTCAACACGACCTCAGGGACGGCCGCGCCGGCTGGCGGGCTGAAGTCGACTGCGAGTCCGGCGATTCCCGTCTTCGGTTTGTCGACCTCGACGCGCACGGCGTTGGGTCCGATCACCCCGCTGAATCGAACCGTCACATCGGCCGTGTCATCAGTGATGTGCAGTGTCGCTGCCAACCCTTTCGTCGTGCTCGACGTCGCGGCAACCTTCGGCGGCGACAGCGACAGCATCCACGCGGTGAGGGTGAGCACGACGATGCCGCACACCGCTTCGATGCCGACTGCACGACGCAAGCGGATCGCGAGTTGTCCGGTCATTGCGTCGACCCTCGCAACGCGTTCCTTGATGAACTGGCGAGCGGCGACACCGAGGAACACCATCGCTCCCACGGCGATCGCCTTGAGGAACAGGACCCGACCATGACTGCTCGTGAAGATCTCGCCCCAATCCAGCCGGTACATCTGGATGAACCCGGTGAGGATGGTGACTGCCAGAGCCGGCGTCGATATCCGGGCGAACCCGCGCACGGCGTGCACCAGATCCTCTTCGCCGGGGCCGGCGAGCACGACTCGGGCGAGCAGGATCAGACCACCGAGCCACACGGCCATCGCGAGCGCGTGGGCGATGCCCGCCGCGTAACCGAGGAACGCCAACTGCCCTCCGCTGCGACTGAAGCCCAACGTCGCCACGGCGAGACCCGGTAACGCGAGCGCCGGTAGCTGAGTCGCCGGATCGATGACGCGCTCCGGGCGCATCACGACCCAACCGGTGAGGAACACGAAGATCACTCTCGCGAGCGCGGCGATGCCCGGAGTGGTGTCGGTGAGACCGTTCCACGACGTCGGCGACAGCGAACTGCCGATGCCCTTCCCGGAGATGCGCGCCGCGACGCACGCGGCGTTGAAGATCGCGAATGCGAGCGTCAGCAACCAGGCGGAGCGCAGGAAGCGGACGGTGAGGATGTACTCGACACCCTCGGGCCACGCGGTCGCGATGAGCACGAGTGATCCGAACAAGACGGCGACACCGAGTGAGATCAACAGTCGCGACAGCCCGAGCGGACCACCCGAGCCCGACCCCGACTCGCCCGTCGTCGAATCACCGCTCGACGTCGGCGTCACGGGAGGAGCGGTCGAGCCTGCTGCTGGTGTCGACACAGCCGTGGCCGTCGTCACTGGCGGCGCGACGGTGGCGACCGTG
>DASWRR010000079.1:0-3613 GCA_036403055.1 Ilumatobacteraceae bacterium
GTGGCGTGGTCACGCGGCGCGGCGCACGACGGCCCGAGCCTCGTCGTCGAACACGGCCTCGATGTGATCGCCGACCCCGAGCGGCACGGCCTTCGTCAATCCGCCGGTGATCACGATGTCGCCGGCCTCGAGCTGCCGTCCGTCACGGGCCAACTGGGCGACGAGCCACACGACGCCGGCAGCGGGATGGCCGGATGCTGCTGCGCCGGTCGATGCGGCGACGTCCCTGCCGTTGTGGCTCACCACGACTGTGACCAGATCCAAGTTGTCCACGCGGCGAAGCGCCGGGCCGACGACGACCTGTGCAGCAGATGACCCGTCAGCGGTGTTGTCCTCGAGCCGGAACCTGTAACCGGGGAACACCGAGTCGACCACTTCGAGGCAGGCGAACGCTTCGCCCACCGCACCCAGCACGTCGTCGACAGTGACGTCGCCGGTCAGCGGTCGCGCCAGTCGCAGGCCGATCTCGGGTTCCACGCGGGGTTGCATCAGGGACGCGCTCACTGCGTCGTTGCTCGCCAACAGCATCGCATCGGTCAGCGGGCCGAAGTTCGGTTGGTCGATGCCCATCTGCGCCCGCATGGCCAGCGACGTGTATCCGAGCTTCCACCCGACGACGCGCTCGCCGCGCTGCAATCTGAGCTCGGTGCCCGCTCGCTGGATCGCGTACGCATCAGCGAGGTCGAGCGGAACAGTCGCTGAGACTGGATCGCGGCCCTCGCGGCTGCGCCGCGCCGCATCCAACTTCGATGCCCACTCCGCCGCCTCGACCGCGTTCAGCGTCATGCGTCGGCACGGTAGTTCGTGGTCGTTCTCGTGTCAGCGGACGATGGTGCTGACGTACCGATTGGTCGCCACCTCGTCGCCGTGTTCGACGACCAGATCGAGCCAGAGCTCGCCGGGCTGATCGGCGACGACGAACTGAATGGTGCCGATCCGCACACACGAATCGGGCGGCACATCGCCACCCCATCGCCACGCGTGCGAGCCGCCCGGCCACGACAGCTTCGCCGTGCACACCGTGTCCGCGAGCAGGCGGCGAACGTCGCTGACGACGTGAACGTCGAGCGCGATCGCGGCTCCGACGGAGACGATGTCGGGCAGGCGATCGGCGATCACGACGACGGGACGGCAGGCGTCGACGACCGCCTGGAACGCGAGCTTCGGGTGGCGTTCGTGATCGAGGACGCTCCACGAGACCATCGGCCCTGCGTCGTTGAACATGAAGAAGCAGAACCCGCCTGTCGGTCGGTACTTCAATCGGCGCAAGGTCTCGATGTGATGGCGAACGAGCCGTGCCTGGTACTCCTGCGTCGCAGTTCGCCACCCGTCGAACGTCGGATATTCGGCGGGGGGAACGACCTTCTCGAACGCATGGAGCTGCAAGCCATGGCGGACCTGCAGGTGCTCCCAGTCGAGATCGGGCCATCGTTCGGGCTCCATGAAACCAGCCGACGACGGCACCGCCTGGGCGCCGAACTCACTGACGAACCGAACCATCCGCGGCATCGACGCGGCGAATCCCGGAAGGTCGCTCTCCTGGCCGTGGTACCACCCGAAGTACAGATGGCTGTCGGTGCCGTCGAGCAACGGGAGATGTGGCATCACGCCGCTGTGCGCAACGGTCGTTCGTGTCTCGTCGGCCTGCTCGAACGCTCGCTTGACCCACCGATCGAGGACGGTCTTGTTCCACGAGGGAAGCTGTTGGCCGGTGATGTACTGCAGCGACGACTTGCTCGACGCGACCGTGCGGTGGAGGTTCGGTGCGACCGGTTCGTTGTGCGCGCACCACACCGCGATGGACGGGTGATGTCCGAGCTGATCGACCGCTTCGCGCGCCTGGCGGACAGCCTCCTTGCGGATCGAGCGGGCGTACCCCCATTGCAACGGAAAGTCCTGCCACAGGAGCATCCCGAGCTCGTCGGCGGCGTCGTACAACTCGGGCCGCGAGATGTGGCCGTGCACACGGAGTAGGTCGAGACCTGCCTCGCGGGCCAACTCGACATCCCTGCGCATCTCGCCCGGCGTCGCGTCGCCGAGCGCCATGCGCGTCGGCGCGAGGTTGGCGCCCTTCACGAACATCGGCTCGCCGTTCACCGTGAACACCCAATCCTGCAGCACGACCTCGCGCAGCCCGGTGCGAACGGCCCGCGAGTCGCTGACGACGTCGTCGAGCGACACCTCGACCTCGACGTCGGTCAGCTCCTGATCCCCGAGGGACCACGGCCACCACAGGCGCGGGTCGTTGATGTCGACGTTCCAATCCACTTCGTTGAGACCGCCGGCGAGCGATTGCTCGTGCTGATCGTGGAGCACGCCGTCGACGCGAGTGGTGACTCGCACGGTTCTGGCGATGTCGCTGTCGAGGCGCGCGTGCAGTCGCAGATGCGCACGCGTGTCGTTGACGTCGCGGCACAGCACGCGCCACCTGTCGATCCGCACGGGCCCCGTCGTCTGGATCCGCACCGGCCGCCACAGCCCGCCCGGATTCCACAACGGGTCCATCGCGTCCCAGTTCTGGAACACCCCGGTGATCGTCCGCTTCGCCTTTCGATTCGCCTGTGGCGGGCATGCGACTTCGACCGCGAGCACGTGCTCCCGCGCCAGCCGCGACAGGCTCGTGATGTCGAAGCTGTGGGGGAAGAAGTAGCCCTCGGGATCGCCGAGGTAGGCGCCGTCGAGCCACACGTCGGCCTGGTAGAACACGCCGTCGAGCGTCACGAAATGACGGCGACCGGCGGGTGCCGCCTCCAGTTGGAAGCGCTTGCGATAGATCAGCGGTTCGTCGTTGTCGGCAAACGGCTCGAGGTTCCGCCAGTGGCTCGGTACGTGGACCTCTGGCCAGTCGCCGTCGAAGTAATCGAGACCGACCGCGCTCCGCCGCCGCTCGTCGTCGGCAACGTTGGCACGCCACTGTCCCGACAGATCCACGAAGGCGAGATTAGGCGCGGGTCGCCCCCGGGCGTGTGCCGCCAAAAGCCGGTATGGTCGACCCATGGCAACACTCGCTCAAACCCTCGGCGATTTGAAGGCATCAGGCTGGCATTCGTCGCCTGTCAAGGAAGAGATTCGGCGCAACGCGGTCGCCAAGATCGCGGCCGGCGAGCCGCTCTTCGAAGGCGTGATCGGCTACGAGCAGACCGTCATGCCGCAGCTCGAAAATGCCCTGCTCGCCGGCCACGACATCATCTTCCTCGGTGAGCGCGGTCAGGCGAAGACGCGCATCATCCGCTCGCTCACCGGGTTGCTCGACGAGTGGATGCCCATCGTCGGCGGGAGCGAGATCAACGACGACCCGTACTTTCCGGTCAGCAAGCACGCCAGGGATCTGATCGCGGAGATGGGTGATGCGACACAGATCGAGTGGGTCAATCGCGACGATCGCTACGGCGAGAAGTTGGCGACTCCCGACACGTCCATCGCCGATCTCATCGGCGAGGTCGACCCGATCAAGGTTGCCGAAGGCCGGTACCTCAGCGACGAACTGACCCTGCACTACGGGTTGGTGCCGCGGACCAATCGCGGCATCTTCGCGATCAACGAGATCCCTGATCTCGCCGAGCGAATTCAAGTCGGCTTGCTCAACGTCCTCGAGGAGCGCGACGTCCAAGTA
>DASWRR010000080.1:0-4553 GCA_036403055.1 Ilumatobacteraceae bacterium
AACGTCGCCGGGCGACCGAGCTTCAACTCCAGCCGGCTGCGAGCCTTCTGCAGGCGGGCCAACGTGTCGCCGGCATGGACTGGCAGGCGGATCGTGCGACCGGTGTTGGCGATGCCACGGGTGATCGCCTGACGGATCCACCACGTCGCGTACGTCGAGAACTTGAAACCCTTGCGCCAGTCGAACTTCTCGACGGCGTGCATCAGGCCGAGGTTGCCTTCCTGGATCAGGTCGAGCAGCGGCAGGCCCGATGCCTGGTACTTCTTGGCGATCGAGACGACGAGGCGAAGGTTCGATTGGACGAACGCCCGTTCGGCGTCCTCGCCCTCGCGCGCCGAGCGTCGCAGCTCACGCTTCTTCGCGGCTGTCAGGTCCTTGCCGATCTGGTCGAGCTCCTCGATCGCGGCTTTGCCGGATTCGATCTGCTTGGCGAGTCGGACCTCATCGTCCTTGGTGAGCAACATGTACTGTCCGATGTCGGTCAGATACAGACGGACTAGGTCTTCTTCGTCGCGCTCTACTCGATCTTTCGCCACGAATGCTCCTCGAACGGTGAGTTTGTTCACCTCCCGGTAACCCGAGCGGCAGATGCCTCATGGTACCCACGTGGTCAAGCACCTCCCACCCCCGGTTGTCAAATCATGTCGCATCGACGATTGTGATGTGGCGGTACGGAGTATCGTTCGCGGGAATGGCAGGCAGCCGGCGGCGTCCATGAGCCCAGCGGCGGCGGCGGCCGACGGTGCCATCGAACTGGCGATCGTGACGATGCGATTCGACGCTGCGGACGCCGGGTCGCTGATGGCGGTGCTGTCGAAGTACGTCGTGCTCGCCCGGATGCAACCGGGTTGCCGCAACATCGACCTGTGCGCGTCGGTGACGCAGCCAGGCCGGTACCTCGTCATCCACAAATGGGAGTCGGTGGACGCCCAGCGCGCTCATTTCGACAGCGACGTCATGGTCGAAATGGCGACCGCGTGCAAGGGTCTGCTGACGTCTCCTCCCGACATCGACCTGTGGGACGGGGCCAGCGCGCACGACCTGATCTAGTCAAGTTCTCACTCAGAAAAACCGTGGCAGCCGGTAACGTTCGACCTGTTACTCGTCGCCCAAGGAGGCGTCCATGGCAAACCCGATTCTCAACGACAGCACCTGGAACAAGGCGGCTCGCGACCCGGGCTGGGGAGCACCCGATCCGACCACTCGGCGAACGCCGATCACCGACGGACCGATCAGCGGATGGCACTCGCAGGTGATGACTGTCGGTGGCACCATCAGTGCGACCGGCGTGCTGCTCGTCGTGCTGCTGGCGGCTGCGGTGGTCGGCTGGCAGACCGGGCCCGACAACCAGGGCGAGGTCCGCGGCTTCCCCGGGCTCGCCCTTCTCGGCATCCTCATCGGGTTCGCCTGCGTGATTGCGATCTACTTCCGGCCGATGTGGGCGAAGTTCCTGGCGCCGGTGTATGCCGTGGGCGAAGGGTTCTTCCTCGGGGTGATCTCCAAGGCGTATGAGGGCTATCAGCACGGGATCGTGGTGCAGGCGGTCGGTGCCACGCTCGGCGTGTTCACCGTGATGCTGGTGCTGTACCGAACGCAGATCATCAAGGTCACCGATCGGTTCCGCAGGATCGTCATCACAGCAACGCTCGGGCTGATGTTGTTCTACATGGTCTCGTTCGTCATCCGGCTGATCGGCGGCGCCGGCTCGGTCAGCTTCCTCAACTCTGCCAGTGGTCTCGGCATCGCCTTCAGCGTGTTCGCTGCCGGCCTCGCCGCAATGAATCTTGCGCTCGACTTCGACTTCATCGAGCGTGG
Organism: Ilumatobacteraceae bacterium; assembly: GCA_036403055.1. Taxonomy (GTDB): domain Bacteria; phylum Actinomycetota; class Acidimicrobiia; order Acidimicrobiales; family Ilumatobacteraceae; genus JAENVT01. The sequence goes on from DASWRR010000080.1 coordinate 1,816, forward strand.
CGCGAAGCAAGGTCTGCCGAAGGGGATGGAGTGGTTCGCAGCGTTCGCGCTCGTCATCACCCTCGTGTGGTTGTACCTCGAACTGCTTCGTCTGCTCAGCAAGCTCCAGCGCAGGTAGCGCTCACAAGGTCTTCAAGAACGCCAGCAGCGATTCGTTGAACGCTGCTGGGGCTTCTTGCTGCGTCCAGTGCCCGACACCGTCGAGGATGGTCGCGCCACGGAAGTCCGGGAGCAGGTTCTGCATTCGCTCGACGCCGGTCGGGTCCATGACGTTGACCACGTCATCGGTACCACCTATGAAGAACGCGGGCATCGAGACGCGGCTCGCGTCGAGGTCCTTGACGACGCCGAAGTTGGCGTCGAGGTTGCGGTAGTAGCTGATCGGGCCGAAGAACCCGCTCGTCGAGAACTCGTCGGCGTAGACCTGGAGGTCGGCCTCGCTGAGCCACGCACCTTCGGGGCCCATGAACGGTCGCGCTGGGGGCGAAGGCATCATCGTGAGGAAGCCCGTCCCCTCCATCGGCGGCAATACGGCGGACCTGTCGCGCGATGAGAACCCGACGCCACTCGCGCCCCACATGACCTTCGCCATCGAGTCGTGCGGATCAGCGGCGAGCTCGTTCTCGGCGAGCTCGGGCTGCTGGAAGTACAAGATGTAGAAGAAGCGGTCGCCGTACATCATCTTCATCAACTGCGTCGGCGGCGCCGGCCACTGGACGAACGGCACGCTGACACCGACGACGGCCCGCACGCGTTCGGGGTGGAGGCGCGCCATGTCCCACACGATCAAAGCGCCCCAATCGTGCCCGACGAAGATCGCGTCGTTCTTGCCGAAGTGATCGAGCAACCCGAGAAGGTCATCTGTCAGGTTGCCGATCGCGTACGCGTCGACCTCGAGCGGCGCGGACGAATGGCCGTACCCGCGTTGGTCGGGTGCGACCACGTGGAACCCAGCATCCGCGAGCGGCACCATCTGATGTCGCCACGAGTAGGCCAGCTCCGGAAAACCGTGGCACAACATCACCGTTGGGTCGGCCGGATCGCCGGCTTGGCGAACCCGCAACGTCACGCCGTTGACGTCGATGTCGCTGACGGTTGTGTCGGTCATGACGCGAGTCCTTCCGTGATGCTGAGCAACTCGGCCCACGTGAGGCCGTCGCTCGTCCACAAACGGTTGAAGGCGTCGTCGGCCGCGTCGGTGAAACCGTGACGGTTGCGAAAGTTGTACCGCCACCGTTGCTCGTTGACGTCGATGCCGAGGCGAGCGAGCCTACCGACGCTATAGGTCTCCCACGCCGCGACCTGAGCGAGCGACAGATCATCGTCGGCCGGAGCTTCACCGAAGCCACCGCCGAGTCGATCACGGACGCGGAGCAGGACGCGCCCGAGGGATGTCGCTGTCGCGGTTTCACTCTGCTGCCGCGGCCGCTTCGTGTCTTCGAACGCACCGCTCTCGGCCCGGATCGAAATCGTGTCACCGATATCGACACGGGTGCGCGCCAACGGTGTCGTCTCGTCGACGTCGACTTGCACGTCCCGGTCGGAAAGACCGAGTGAGGACAGCAGCTGATCGGTGACGCGTTCGATCATCGCCGCGTCGTACGCGACGAAGTTGAACGTCTGCGGCGTGACGGTGACCGTCATGTCGCGGCGCGGGCCTTCGCGACGAACGCCTTGCGCTCGTTGAGCGCCGCCAGGCTGACATCGGCGATCTCCTCGACCTCGGTGTCGGTGAACCCGGCGAGCTCGCGGAACCGCCGGGCCAACCCGATCGGCGACTCCTCGCTGTCGCTGCGCGTGCCGCCGTAGCTGAACAGCTTGTCGACGACGCTCTGGAACTCGAGCGCTTTCTTGCGACGTTCCGGATCGTTCTCGGTGACCTTGCGCAGCCAGTCGCTGCCCATCTTCACGTGCGTCACCTCGTCGGCCAGCATCCAGTCCTCGCAGAACTCGAGGTACGGATCGCCGGCGAGATCACCGAACTCCTTCATCGTGGTGAAGACGTCGATCGCGAGTCCTTCGAGCGCCCGATTCACGCCCGCCAACCGCAGCACGGGATCGGTGCTGCACGCCGCTTCGAACAGCACGGTGTTCTCGGCGAACTGGCCGATCTCGGTCCCCATCCAGTCGCTGAGCCGAACGCTGATCTCGACGTGCCTCGCCTCGTCCCATGCCTGGCGGGCCATGTCCATCTTCAGCGCGAACGGCACGGTGCCCGCGTCGGACGAGCCGTTCGTGCTCGTCTCGAAGTCGTGGCACGTCCGCCCGGCGCCTTCGAGCGCCTGGATCTCGCCGACGAAGATCCCGTGCATCAACGCTCGCGCCGCGTCGGTCGCATCGCGCCGCGAGGGTGTCAGACGATTGTTGTTGCGAACCTGCTCGCCGGAGCGGAACACGGTGCGCGGGTCACCCATCCGCTCGCGGTTGGTGACCGTGTTGAAGCGGTCATCGCGAGCGAGCTCCTCGACGGGAAAGAACTGTCTCATCCGGAGCCGCCGATCGAACCAGGCCCGGCGATGCCGCCGGCCTCGAGCATCAGCTTCTGCAGCCGCGCCTGGTGCGCCGCTGCGCGATCGATCTCGTCCGGCGTCTCGATGAGCGACTGCAGCAGCATCTCGCCGTCGCGCCAGTCGTCGAACTCGTCCTGAAGGATGAAGTTGATCGAGCGGATCGTGGGCGCATCGGTGATCTGGCTGGTGTTGTTGCGGTGATACGTGTACGCCGAGATGAAGTGCGGG
>DASWRR010000081.1:0-3557 GCA_036403055.1 Ilumatobacteraceae bacterium
ACCGTCGTCGAACGTGCCGCGGGTCGCGGTGTCATTGTCGGGCCGAACGACACGATCTCCGGAGAAGCAGTACGGCGGTTGTGCTGCGACGCCGAGCTCAACCGGGTCGTCACCGGCGGCAAGTCGAGCATCCTCGACTACGGCACCACGACGAGATTGGCCTCGGACGCGCAGTACTACGCGTTGGTCGCCCGCGACGGCGGATGCCGATGGCCAGGGTGTGAACGACCGCCCGCGTGGACGCAAGTTCACCATCTCAAAGAGGTGTTCCTCGAAGACGGACCCACCGACCTCGACGATCTCGTTCTGAACTGCGCGACACATCACGATCATGTTCATCACAAAGGGTGGAAGTACGTCGGCAACACTCACGATCTGCAACTACGAAAGCCGGATGGCACCCTCGTCCCAGCACCGCCGCGCGGACCGGCGTTTGCGGTGCTCGAACCGCCTCCGGCACAGCTCCAACTGGTGCACGCATGAACCGGCATCCGAAGCGCTGTGTGATGGAGTCAGGGGGCGACCGGGTATGCCTGGTCGCGGTAGGTTCGGGTCAGTCGAACGGAGGATCATCCATGGGTCGCTTCCACTATCACGCTGACGGCACTGGGCACTCGCACGATGACGACGAACACGATCACGACCACGAGCACGACGACGACCACGAGCACCACAGTGGTGAGGCCAACGGCGTCGGCGACCACAGCGGGTACCAAACCGGTGGGCTCCGCGTCGATGTTCTCGAGAAGATCCTCGGCGAGAACGACCGCACTGCCGAGGCCAACCGAAGTGACTTCCACGACGCCGGCGTGCAGGTCGTCAACCTCATGTCATCGCCCGGTGCCGGCAAGACGACGCTGTTGCGTGAGGTCCTTCTGCGGCTCGGCGAGTCCGTACGGGTCGGCATCGTCGAGGGCGACGTCGAGACGTCGATCGATGCCGATCGGCTCGCCGGCCTCGGAGCCCCCGTGTCGCTCGTGAACACCTCGAACGGCTTCGGTGGCGAGTGCCACCTCGACGCGACGATGGTCCGGTCCGCTCTTCCCCGTCTGCCGCTCGCAGACCTCGACGTCATCGTCATCGAGAACGTCGGGAACCTCGTCTGCCCAGCGGAGTTCGACGTCGGCGAGCATGCCAGGGCGATGGTGTTCTCGATCACCGAAGGTGAGGAGAAGCCGTTGAAGTATCCGGTGATGTTCCGATCCGCCGATGTGGTGATCGTCAACAAGATGGACCTGCTGCCCTACCTCGACTTCGATCTCGACCTGTTCATCTCCAACCTCCGCGACGTCAACCCGAACGTGCGCACGATCGAGACATCTGCGAAGACCGGTCTCGGCGTGGACGAAGTGTGTGAGTGGATCTCTTCCTTGTCGGGTCGCGAATGACGACAGTTCGTCGACGCCATCCGGGCGACTTGGTCGACCCGGCAGCGATCGCCCTTCGCCTGCGCGAAGAAGGCCACACCGTCGGCAAAACGCGTACTGCGATCCTCGAGGCGGTGCGCACGAAGCAGCGCGCGTTCACCGCGGAAGAACTGGCCGAGTCGCTTGGTGAAACCCACGTCTCCACGGTGTACAGGACACTCGGTTTGCTGGAGGAGATCGGGGTCGTTCGCCACATCCACCTGTCGCACGGACCGGCGATCTACGAACGAACCGCCATTTCATCCGACGTCCGCCATCTCGTGTGCGAGTCGTGCGGCCGCCACGTCGCGGTCCCCCGGCGTGTGTTCGACACTGCTCGCCGGACCTTGGAACGCGACTACGACTTCGTGCTCGACGGGGCACACTTTGCGATCGTCGGCCGATGCACGGCCTGCGCAGCGAGCGTGGACACGGATCGTCCTGGCGAGGAGGCCTAGATGGCCGAGAATCCGTCCGCAGAGGTGTTGACACGATCGTTCGCGACCAGCACCGCGTCGGGGACTGCACCGGCGCGGCCCAGTGCGGTTCGCGGCCGAGTACCGATCTCACTGCTGATGATCACTGCGCTCGGGCCGGCCGCCTGGGGCATGACGTACATCGTCACGACGGAGCTGTTGCCGCCTGGGAAGCCGCTACTCGCCGGCGCTGTTCGAGCGTTGCCCGCCGGCCTCGTGCTGGCCGCGTTCACCCGGCGACGTCCGGTCGGTGTGTGGTGGGTGAAGGCGCTCGTTCTCGGAACGCTCAACATCGGTGGTTTTTTCGCGCTGCTGTTCATGGCTGCCTACAGATTGCCGGGAGGTGTCGCCGCGACCTTGGGCGCTGTTCAGCCACTCGTGGCTGCTGCGCTCGCCGGATGGTTGCTGCGTGAACGGCTCGGCGCCAAGATCGTGTTCGCCGGTCTCCTCGGAGTTGTCGGCGTTGCGCTCCTCGTGCTCCGCGCGGGTGCCCGGCTCGACGGCGTCGGTGTGATCGCTGGCATCGGCGGAGCGGTGTCGATGGCTCTCGGCGTCGTGCTGACGAAGTACTGGGGGCGGCCCGTCCCGTTGCTCGCCTTCACCTCATGGCAACTCATCGCCGGCGGCGTCGTCCTGCTCCCGCTGGCGCTGATCTTCGACGGTGTGCCAGCGCACTTCACCACCAAGAACATCCTCGGCTTCCTTTGGCTAGCGACCGCCGGAACCGCGGTTGCCTACTCGTTGTGGTTCCGCGGGATCGAGCGGATTCCAGTGAGCCAGGTGTCGCTCCTCGCGCTCATGAGCCCCGTGGTCGCCACGGCTGCCGGTTGGTCGATCGCCCACCAGACGTTGAAGTTGCCCCAGATCGTGGGCGCCATTCTCGTGCTCGGCGCGGTGTGGTTCGGGCAGCGCGCCGGAATCCAGTCGCGACCGCTCGCGTCGCACGGTGCCGTGTCTCCGGGTGGGCCTTCACGGAATCTGGATTCGGCGACTACGTCGTCGACGATTGTCCCGTCGGCGATTACCTCGTCGACCGCAGCGTCAGCGACTACGGCGCCGGAGGAGCCGCCTCCCGGATAGCGGCGAGTGTCGGCATGCCGCCGCGCGCGCCGACTTCCATGACCGACAACGACGCGGCGGTGACGGCCATCGGCACCGCGGTCATCAAGTCGTCGCCGGCAGCGAGCCGGGCGGCGAGGACGCCGTTGAACGTGTCGCCGGCTCCGGTGGTGTCGAGAGCGACGACCTTCGGCGCGTGCACTCGAACGGCAGACCCGTCGGGCCCGACAACCAGCACACCGTCGGCTCCTAGCGTGACGATCACTGGCCGCTGCGTGCGGCTCGCAACGGCCTCGGCGCCGCTGTCGGCATCTGCCGCGGGGCGGTCAGCGGCGGGTGTTGCATGTAAACCGGTATCAGCACCGGTGACCAGCGCGAGCAGGTCGCGCAACTCGGATTCGTTGGGCGTCACGATCGGACCGAACGGCAACAACCGGGCGATGTCGGGCAGCACGGGCGCGGGATTGAGGACGCACTGGACCCCGGCCGAAGCGGCCTCGGCGACGGCGGCAGCGACGACATCGCCCGGGACCTCGGTGCTGACGAGAACGCAGCCGCGGGCACGCCGGGCGCCCTGGTCGGCGCGGTCGCCGGCGGCGAGCCCGGCTCGGGCCCC
>DASWRR010000082.1:0-5944 GCA_036403055.1 Ilumatobacteraceae bacterium
CGCGCTCGTTGAACACCATCGGCGTGCCGTCGATCCTGCTGACGTGGAGGCCTGCCGCAAGCGCGACGGCAGCGGGCGCGGCTGAATCCCACTGATACATGCCGCCGTCGTGCACGTAGATGTCCGCTTCGCCGGTGACGATCGACATCGCCTTCGCGCCGGCGGAGCCGAGCCGCACTGCCTCGGCGCCGAGCGCGTTCGCAACGACGACGGCGACGTACGGGTTCCGCGTTCGCGAAGTGACCAACCTGGCTCGTTCGCGGTCGAACGGGGGGACGACCGGCGCCGGGTCCGTGCAGAACGTCCGCTCGATCGCAGGGATGCTGACAGCACCGGCGGCGAAGTGGTCGCGGTCCCACAGCGCTACATGGACCGCCCAATCGTGACGTCCGTGCTCGCCGAACTCGGTCGTCCCGTCGAGCGGGTCGATGATCCAGACGCGGTCCGCGTTGAACCGCCGCGGGTCTTCGAGTCCCTCCTCCGAGAGCACGGCATCGTCGGGTCGAGCGTCGGCGAGCGCGTCGGCGAGGAACCGTTGGCTGACGAGGTCACCCGTGTCCATCACGTGCCACGCCGGCGCGCCACTGCGGACGAGCTCGGCGCGAACACCGACCAGGAGTCTTCCGGCCTCGGTCGCCAGACGTGACGCGAGCTCAGCGTCCGATTCCGTTGCGGCGACGTCGTCGTCTCGGGCCGACGATGTCATCGCCGACCGATCCGTCGCGCCTCACGGACGAGCGAGCGCACGTCCGCTTCGTCGGCGCCTTGATCGACGAGGTGGGCGACCTGAGCTTCCAGTTGCTCGGCCGCGGCGTCGTCGAACACGTCGATTCGTTCTCGTGCGGTGATCGTGCTGACGGTCATCAAGACGATCGCGGCAACGACGATGAAACCGCCGATCGTCAACACGACGCCGTTGTTGTTGCCGGCGACCGAGGAGATGATGAGACCGGCGATGCCACAGACGAACACGCCGATGCACATGCGGGTGATCAGTCGAGCGGCCACCGGTGATCGACCGACCCTTACCGAACCAGTGGCTTGTACTTGATGCGGTGCGGCTGGTCGGCGCTGACGCCGAACTCCTTGTGACGCCATGCCTCGTACTCGCTGAAGTTGCCCTCGAACCAGCGCACCTGGCTGTCACCTTCGAAGGCCAGCACGTGCGTCGCGATGCGGTCGAGGAACCAGCGATCGTGGCTGATCACCACGGCGCAGCCGGGAAAGTTCTCGAGGGACGTCTCGAGTGCGCGCAGCGTGTCAACGTCGAGGTCGTTCGTCGGCTCGTCGAGCAGCAAGACGTTGCCGCCGGACTTCAGGATCTTGGCGAGGTGCACGCGATTGCGTTCGCCACCCGACAGATCGCCGACACGCTTCTGCTGATCGCTGCCCTTGAAGTTGAAGCTTGCGCAGTAGGCACGACCGTGGATCTCGCGGTTTCCGACCTTCATGTGCTCGACGCCGCCCGTGATCTCTTCGTAGACGGTCGCGTTCGCGTCGAGCGTGTCGCGTGATTGGTCGACGTAGGCGAGGTCGACGGTGTCGCCGATCGTCACCGCTCCGGAGTCGGCCGGTTCTTGACCGGTCAGCATCTTGAACAGCGTTGTCTTCCCGGCGCCGTTCGGGCCGATGATCCCGACGATGCCGGCGCGCGGCAGGCTGAACGAGAGGTCCTCGATCAGCAGCCGATCGCCGAATCCCTTGCGCAGGTCGGCGACCTCGATCACGGTGTCGCCGAGCCGGCGGCCGACGGGAATCGCGATCTCCAACCGGTCGGGCCCCCGCTCCGCTGCCTCAGCTTCCTGCTGCAACTTGTCGTAGGCCGCGAGTCGTGCCTTGCCCTTCGCCTGGCGGGCCTTCGGCGCCATCCGCACCCATTCCAGTTCGCGCTGCAGCGTCCGCTGGCGCGCCTCGTTGCCCTTCTCTTCGCGGGCGAGGCGCTCCTGCTTCTGTTCGAGCCACGACGAGTAGTTGCCCTCGAACGGGATGCCGCGACCACGGTCGAGCTCGAGGATCCACTTCGCCACGTTGTCGAGGAAGTAGCGATCGTGCGTGATCGCGACGACCGTGCCGGGGTACTCCTGCAGAAAGCGTTCGAGCCATTCGACGCTCTCGGCGTCGAGATGGTTCGTCGGCTCGTCGAGCAGCAACAGGTCGGGCCGGCTCAGCAGCAGCCGGCACAGCGCGACGCGCCGGCGCTCGCCGCCGGAGAGTGTGGTCACATCGGCATCGTCGGGTGGGCAGCGCAGCGCGTCCATCGCGATTTCTACGTTGCGCTCGAGGCTCCACGCATCAGTTGCCGCGATCTTGTCTTCGAGCTCAGCCTGCAGCGCGCCGATCTTGTCGTAGTCGGCATCGGGGTCTGCCCACATCGTCATCACTTCGTTGTACCGATCGATGATCGATTGCACCGCCGCGACGCCGTCCATGACGTTGCCGCGCACATCCTTGGTCGGATCGAGGTCGGGCTCCTGAGCGAGGTAGCCGACCGAGAAGCCAGGGGTCAGGCGGGCCTCGCCGCTGTACCCGTCGTCGAGGCCGGCCATGATGCGCAGCAGGCTCGACTTGCCGGCGCCGTTGGCACCGAGCACGCCGATCTTGGCGCCGGGGTAGAACGACAAAGAGATGTTCTCCAGCACCGTGCGATCCGGCGGGTAGACGCGGGCGAGTTTGTAGCACGTATAGATGAATTCATGGGCCATGGCGTGGGACAATCTACGGCGCTGCATCGCTGGGACGACACTGCGGTAGTGCTACTTTCACGCGCACAAGTCGTCGCGACGACGAACGTTCACAGAAATCAAAACGGAAAGAGGGTCAACGGTGCTTTCATCAGATGGTTTCTTCAGCCGAGTCGGGCTCGGTCAATTCGGATTCCGCTGGCTGCACATCCTGGCGGGCATCACCTGGATCGGTTTGTTGTACTACTTCAACTTCGTCCAGGTTCCTGCGTTCGCCGAGTACGGCGACGAGGCACGTGCCCGCAACATCGCGATCGACAAGGTGGCACGTCGGGCGCTGTGGTGGTTCCGCTGGTCGGCGTTGAGCACGTTCGTGATCGGCATCTTGATCACGATCGTTTCCAAGGACTACTTCGCGAACGACTTCGGCAAGCAGGCCGGCGGCATCGGGATCAGCACCGGCATGTTGCTCGGCACGATCATGATGCTCAACGTGTGGGGCGTCATCTGGCGCAACCAGAAGATCGTCCTGGCGAACGCGGCCAACCTCGTCGCCGGCGGCGAGGCGGATCCTGGCGCGGCGGCTGCCGGGCGCAAGGCCTTCATGGCGTCGCGACAGAACACCGTGTTCTCGGTGACGATGTTGTTCTTCATGGTGTTCAAGTCCCACCATCCCAGGTCGGGCGAGATCGTCAGCAGCGGCAGGATGGGCGCCTACTGGGCGATCGCCATCATCATCATCGTCGTGATGGAGTTGAACGCCCTCGGCTTGATGCCCTGGAAGACGCAACCGGGCAAGGGGCTCAACATGATGTACGACCCCGCACCCGTGCGCAACGTGGTGATCAGTGCCTTCGGTATGTGGGTCGTGTTCCTGATCCTCAGCGAGGTGCTGCTGAAGTCCTGATCGTCAGGCGACGGTCAGGGTCGACTTCATGTTGCCGTGGCCGGCGATCGTGCAGATCACCTTGTAGGTACCTGGCGCGAGCGTCACCGACGCGCTCTTGACATCGCTCTTGCCGGTGACGCTCAGCGAGATGCCGACGTCGACGTTGTCCTTGTCGATCAGGTGCAAGTTGTGCGGCAGGCTGGAGTCGTTCTCGATGGCGATGGTGACCTTGCCGCCGACTGGTGTCGCGGTGTAGGTCTTGGCGTCCCAGGCGATCCCTTCGATCGCCTTCACGACGGTCGCGCCGGCGGGCGCAGATGCGCTGCTGCCGCCGCCCCCGCCGCTGCTGGAGCCGCAGCCGACGAGCGCGATCGCAACGAACGGGACGGCGAGAAGTGTCCGGAATCTCATTCGATGAATATAGAAGTCGATGCTTCGGAAATGCAACCGGCCATGTGTCATGCCAGCTGAGCCTGCGATCTCCGATGTCGACAAGTACGCTCGAACGACGATGACAGCAATCGATTCTGCAGGGTCGGCGTTCGGCGCGAACTCGTGGCTCGTCGAAGAGATGTACGAGCAGTTCCGTTCGGATCCGGACTCGGTCAGCGAGACCTGGCGGGAGTTCTTCTCGGACTACAAACCCGCGATCGCGCCCGTTGCTGCCAAGCCGGAGACCGTCGCCGCTCCGTCCGCAGCGGCCACTGGCAACGGCTCGGCGCCCGCTCCGGCTCGCGCCGCCGATGTCGCACAGCCTGCCGCTCCCACTGCACCCGCCGACGAGATCGGCGACCCGATTCGTGGTGCGGGCGCCGCGATCGCGGCCAACATGGAACGCAGCCTCACGGTCCCGACGGCGACCAGTTTCCGGAACATCCCGGCAAAGCTCCTCGAGGTCAACCGCAAGGTCATCAACGGATACCGCAGTCGCAGCGGCCAAGGCAAGGTCAGCTTCACCCACCTGATCGGGTACGCGGTCGTGCGGGCGATCGCCGATGCCGTTCCCAACATGAACAACTCCTACGCGGCCGGCTCCGACGGCAAGCCGCGCATCATCCACAACCCCGCCGTCAACATGGGACTTGCCGTCGATGTCGACAAGGGCGACGGCACCCGCACGCTGGTCGTGCCGGTGCTGCGCAATGCCGACTCGATGGATTTCGCCGGCTTCCTCGCGGCGTACGAGGACCTGATCCGCAAGGTCAAGGGCAACAAGCTCGCGGTCAGCGATTTCCAGGGAGCGACGATCACGCTGACGAACCCGGGCACGATCGGCACGGTGCAGAGCGTCCCCCGCCTGATGCCGGGCCAAGGTGTCATCGTGGGCGTCGGCACCATCGACTATCCCGCGGAGTTCCAAGGAGCGGACGAGCGGGCGCTCGGCTCGCTCGGTGTCAGCAAGGTCGTCACGATCACCAGCACCTACGACCACCGCATCATCCAAGGCGCCGAGAGCGGCATGTTCTTGAAGCGTGTGCACGAGTTGCTGCTCGGCGGACACGAGTTCTATGAAGACGTCTTCAAGAGCCTCGGCGTCCCGTACGAAGCGGTCAAGTGGCGCGTCGATCACAGCCCGATCGACAGCGAAGAAGCGATGCTGCACAAGCAGATGCAGATTGCGACGCTGATCCGCGTCCACCGCGTCCGTGGCCATCTCATCGCCGACCTCGATCCGCTGCGGTGGAAGGAACCCGATCTTCCGGTCGAGCTCGACCCGGCCACGTACGGCCTCACGATCTGGGATCTCGATCGTGAGTTCCTCACGGGTGGCGTCGGCGGTTTCGAGAAGATGAAGCTCGGCGATCTGCTCGGCGTGCTGCGCGACGCCTACTGCCGGACGATCGGCATCGAGTACATGCACATCCAGGACTTCGCCGAGCAGCGATGGATCCAGTCGAAGGTCGAGGGCGTTCAGCCGACGGTCTCCAAGGAGCGCAAGAAGCGCATCGTCGAGCGGCTGAACGCCGCCGAGGCGTTCGAGAAGTTCTTGGCGACGAAGTACGTGGGCACGAAGCGATTCGGACTCGAAGGTGCTGAGTCGGCGATCCCCATCCTCGATCAGGTGCTGTCGATGGCCGCGGACGCGGGACTCGATTCGGCGGCGATCGGGATGGCGCATCGCGGTCGTCTCAGCGTGCTGGCCAACGTCATCGGCAAGAGCTACGACCAGATCTTCAAGGAGTTCGAAGGCCACATCGATCCGGTGTCCGTGCAGGGTTCAGGCGACGTCAAGTATCACCTCGGCGCGACGGGCAAGTACGAGAGCCCGACGGGTGCCGACATCCGCATCGAGCTGGCGGCGAACCCGAGCCACCTCGAGACGGTCGACCCGATCGTGCTCGGGATGATGCGCGCTCAACAGGATCGGATCGAG
>DASWRR010000083.1:0-2614 GCA_036403055.1 Ilumatobacteraceae bacterium
TTCACCAACCCGGTCGGCATCGTCACACGGGCGTTGCTCGATCATGGTCATCGAGCCATCGGGTTGTGCAACGTGGCCATCGGGTTCCAGCTGCTCTTCGCGAGTTGGCTCGGCGTCGCGCCGGGCGAGGTTCGTCTGGGACACGCCGGGTTGAACCACCTGACATGGATCCGATCGGTCGAAGTCGCCGGTGAGGACGTTCTGCCGCATCTCATCGAGGAGCATGGCGAGCAGCTTGCGGACCGAGTCGACATGCCCCTGCGGCTGCTGCACTCGTTGCGAGCGATCCCCTCGTACTACTTGCGGTACTTCTACCAACACGACGAGGTGGTCAGCGAGCAGCGCGGCCAGCGCACCCGCGCCGAAGAGGTGGCCGACATCGAACGTGAGCTGCTCGACATCTATCGCGACCCTTCGGTGGATCGAAAGCCTGAGCTGCTCGTACGACGCGGTGGCGCGTTCTACAGCGAGGCAGCTGTCCAACTGCTGGCATCGTTGGCCAACGACATCGGTGATGTCCAGATCGTCGACGTCCGCAACAACGGTGCGCTCGCCGAACTTCCGGACGACGCGGTGGTCGAGGTTCCCTGCGTCATCGATCGCGCCGGCGCGGTGCCCGCCGTGTCGTCGGGTTTGCACCGAGCGACCAGTGGGTTGGTGGCCGCCGTGGCCGCGTACGAGCGGCTCGCTGTCGAGGCCGCAGTGACGGGCGACCGCGAAACGGCCTTCCTCGCACTGCTCGCCCATCCACTGATCTCCCAGATCAAGCCGGCCGAGCAGTTGCTCGACGACCTGCTGGTCGCGAACGAACAGCACCTCCCGAGGTTCCGCAGATGACGTCGCCGGCCGTGCTCGCGGTCGACGGCGGCAACTCGAAGACGGATGTTGCGCTGCTCGACGTGCACGGGACGGTGCTCGGCGCGGTGCGCGGTCCGGGTTCGTCGCCGCACATGCTCGGGCTGGAGGGTTCGCTGCAACTCGTCGACGCGCTGATCGGTCGCGCTGCGACGGACGCCGGGATCGCGTTGGACGCGACGGGCCACGAGCGAAATGGTGAGCGCAAGATCGCGGACTTCGGCGCGTGGTTCATGGCCGGCGCGGATCTTCCGTCGGAGGAACGGGCGCTGCACAGAGCGATCGACCGCCTCGGGCGGGCGCCCAGCAACTCCGTCGCGAACGACACCTTCGCGATCCTGCGCGCCGGCACCGACGACGGCTGGGGCGTCGCCGTTGTCGTCGGCGCGGGCATCAACTGCGTCGGACGTTCACCCGACGGTCGTAAGGCACGGTTCGCGGCCCTCGGTGAGATCACCGGCGACTGGGGCGGTGGCTACGGCATCGGGCTCGCCGCGCTCGGCGTGGCAGTTCGCGCCGAAGACGGTCGCAATCGTCCGACCCGCCTTCGCCGCGACGTCGCCGAGCACTTCGGGCGACGACGGGCGACCGACGTTGCCATCGCGCTGCATCAAGGTGAGTTGCATCAGCGGCGCCTCCGTGAGCTGGCCCGCCTCGTCGTCGCCGCCGCGCGGGACGGCGATGCCGCGGCAATCGACATTTTGAATCGTCAGGCCGATGAAGTCGTCTCATTCGTCGTCGCCGCGATCCGGCGGCTGCACATGACTCGCGTCGAGGTCCCAGTGGTCCTCGGTGGCAGCGTTCTCGTTGCGATGCCCGAGCGCTTCATCGCACGGATCGAGCAAGCAGTGCAGCGAGTCGCGTCCGCGGCAACGTGCGCGGTGTGCCACGACCGGCCGGTCGTCGGCGCCGCGCTTGCCGCGCTCGACCTCGCCGGCGCCGAACGCTCGGCCGACGCGCGCGTGCGCGCCCTGCTGACGGATGGTCGTATTCGCGAGGTTCGGGTGTGACGGTCCCCGCCTGCCGGTGACCGACCGGCGAACGACTCACTCAGGATTGATCAACCACGCCAACCTGCGCATGTCGGCCTTGCGGGCCGGAAACGTCCCGGCGCGCTCCGCGACCTTCTTGCGCAGCCATGGCATCGCCGCAGCCATTCGGTCGCCGGGACAGAGCGTCGACCCGATCCCGCGATGTCCGACGATGTTCGGGAACACGAGATCGGTCGAGTCGGTCGCGACGAACTCGTCGCTGCCGAGCGGGTCGATGTGGTGACGTTGCGCCTCCCACGCGCACAGATGGACCAGGCTCTCGATGGCGGCCGGTGACGGCGAGGCCTTCATGAAGTTGCCGATCAGGGCGATGCCGCAGGTCCCCGCATTGCGATTCTTGGTGTGGCCACCGATGATCGCGTTGCCGGCGCCGTCCTCTCCGGTGTGGAGCTCGCCTTTGCCGTACTTGCGCGCTCGACGGCCCTCGAAGATCTCACCGTCGGGTCCGATCAAGAAGTTGTAGCCGATGTCGGTGAACCCTCGTCCGACGACGTGCAACTCGTAGCCGAAACGAACCGTTGCTGCGGGGTCCTTGACCCGATTCGGGCTCGCCGTGTGGTGCACCACGATCTTGCGGAACGGTGCCCAGCCGATCACGTGGTTGTCACGGATGGACTCGTCGGCGCCCCATTGCGCCCGCGTCACGATCGTCGGCGCGGAAACAGCGCTGATCTTCGGCTTGCCCGACGAGGTCGTCGTCGACTTCG
>DASWRR010000084.1:0-2409 GCA_036403055.1 Ilumatobacteraceae bacterium
AGCCGTCGACCTGATGGGCCGCACGGATCTGCCGGCACTCGCGGGCGTCCTCGCGGGGGCGCGCGGTGTCTGCGTGGGCAACACCGGCGTGATGCACCTCGCAGCCGCGGTGGGTACGCCGACCGTCGTCGCGTACGCGCCGACGGTGCCGCTCGAACGCTGGCGCCCGTGGCGTGTGGCACACCGGGTCGTCGGCAACCAACGCGTGCCGTGCGCTCGATGCCACAAAACCGTGTGCCCACTGCCGGTCCAGACATGCCTTGCCAGTGTCATCGGACGTGATGTCGTCGGCGCCTTGGGCGAGCTCGGCGCGATCGAGAAGGAGTTGACCGCATGACGCGAGTCACCGTCGTCGGCGATTGCCTGCTCGATCGCGATTGGACCGGAACATCGGATCGCCTGTGCCCGGATTCGACCGGACCGATCGTCGATCTGCGACGTCGACTCGAACGACCCGGCGGCGCCGCGCTCGCCGCACTCGCGGCGGCCAAGCACGGCGCAACGGTGCGTCTCGTCGGAGCGATCGGTTGGGATGACGCCGGTGCATCGTTGCGTTCGATGCTCGGCGACAGCGGTGTCGAACTCATCGATCTCGGGCTCCGCGGCCCTACGCCCGAGAAGGTTCGCGTGCGTGTCGGGAATCAGACCGTGTTTCGTCTCGATGTCGGCTGTCAGGAGGAATCGCAGATCGAGTCGTGGCCCTCCGAGGCAGAGCAGGCGATTCATCGCGCCGATGCCGTGCTCGTCTCCGACTACGGACGCGGATTGGTGGAGGACCGTCACGTTCGCGCCGCGCTGGAGCAGCGCGGGCCGACCCGACCGGTCGTGTGGGATCCGCACCCCCGTGGTGCGCGGCCCTACTCGTGCACGACCGTCGCCACCCCGAGCCTTCCGGAAGGTCGCGCCGCGCTCGGGTCGTCCGCGATGTCGCCATCTGACGTCGCCGCGGATCTGGCAGTCAGATGGCGGTGCTCGGTGGCGCTGACGTGCGGACCGCTCGGCGCAGTCGTTGCTCATCAGGGCGGTCTGACGGTGCACGCCATCTCGCCGAGCGAGGGTGACACGTGCGGTGCCGGCGACCACTTCGCAGCGGCGGTCGCGTCCGAGCTCGGAGCCGGCCGCGACATCCACGAGGCCGTCGACCGCGGAATGTCGGTGGCGAGCGCGTTCGTCGCCGGACGCCACGATGGCGGCGCTCGCGCGTTGGCGAACCATGTCAGAGACCGTGGCGGCGTCGTGGTCGCCGCGGGAGGATGTTTCGACGTCCTCCACCCGGGACACATCGCGATGCTGCGCCACGCCCGTTCGCTCGGCGACTGCCTCATCGTCTGCATCAACGACGACGCGTCGGTCGCCCGTCTCAAGGGACCGGGCCGACCGATGAACACCACGCGCGACCGCATCGCGATGCTGCTCGCGCTCGAGTGCGTCGACGAGGTCGAAGCGTTTTCCGAAGACGACCCGACGACGTTGCTGGCGGAGCTCCGTCCTCACGTCTTCGTCAAGGGAATGGACTATGCCGAAGTCGACATTCCCGAGCGCGCACTGCTCGAGCAGTGGGGTGGCCGGGTCGAGTTCGCCCCGCTCGTCGACGGTCATTCGACCACTCGCCTGCTGCGTCTGGCGTCCGACCTCACGGGCTGACGGCATGTTCGCGGCGCAGCGCATCGCAGTGGTGCGAGCACTTCCGGGCCTTGGCGACATGCTGTGCCTGGTTCCGGCGTTGCGATCGCTGCGCGCCGGTGCGCCGGACGCGCAGATCACCGTCGTCGGCCTTCCGAGCACGCAATGGATGATCGACCGTTTCCCGAAGTACATCGACGCGTTTCTCCCGATCGGCGCGTGGGCGGGTTTGCCCGAGACCGGCAACGACCATCAGTTGACGCGCCGGACGCTGGCCGCAGCGCGTGGATCGAAGTTCGACCTCGCGATCCAGTTGCACGGAACCGGCTGGTACGTCAACGACCTCACGGAAGCGCTCGGAGCACGATGCAACGCCGGACATTTTCCCGAAGGCGAACCGCCTCCTGATGGGAAGTTTCGACCGTGGCCAGAGTTCGGGCACGAGATCCATCGCCTCGCGAGTCTCGTGCGCTGGCTCGGTTACCCGGATGCCGGTGACCACCTCGAGTTCGACCGCCTGGACTCGGACGAGTCGTCACCCGCAATCCGCGATCTCGCCGGCGCGCCGTACGTCGTCATCCACCCGGGCGCATCGAGAGAGGACCGGCGATGGGTCGCCGACGGCTTCGCCGGGGTCGTCGCCGCACTCGCAGAGCGCGGCATCCGATCCTTGATCAGCGGGTCGCGAACGGAGCTCGATCTCGCGTCGTCCGTGGCCCACGCCTCGCCTGTTTCGCCTCTCGTCATTGCCGGCACGACGTCGCTCGGCTCGCTCTCCGAGACCAT
>DASWRR010000085.1:0-1943 GCA_036403055.1 Ilumatobacteraceae bacterium
GAGCATCTCGATCCGCAGCGGGACGTTGTGCCACTTCGGGCTTCTCGTCCTGGTGTTGATGCGATCCGTCCGGGCCGCCGACATCTCGTCGAGTGTAGGTCTACGCCTCGGTGGTCGGGTCGTCGGCCGGGCCTTCGACGCGCTGCGAATCGGGCGCTTCACGGCGGGCGATCACCGCCACGAGCGCGTCGACGATCCGCGGTTCGAACTGTGTGCCCCTCGCCAGGAGCATGTGGCTGACGGCCTCCTGCGAGGACCAGGCGTGCTTGTACCGGTGCGCCGTGACGAGGGCGTCGTACACATCGGCGACCGCAACGAGGCGACCGCTCAGCGGGATCGCTGTGCCGACCAGCCCCGACGGATAGCCGCTGCCATCCCATCGTTCGTGGTGTGAGATCGCGACCTCTGCTGCAAGTTGCAACAACGTCGAGCGGCTGCCGGCAAAGACCCGGGCGCCGACCGTCGTGTGCGTCTTCATGACGTCGAACTCGGCTTCGGTCAACGATCCCGGCTTCTGCAGGATGGAGTCCGGAACACCGACCTTGCCGACGTCGTGCAGCCTGCCGGCGAGGCGAAGTTCTTCGGCCCAGGCCCGGTCCTCACCGACTTGCAGAGCGAGCTCAGCGGCGAGCTCACCAACCCGGGTCGAGTGCTCGCCCGAGTCCGGATCGCGGTACTCGGCAACCGCGGCGAGCCGCTCGAACGCCTCGTAGTGCTGCTCCTCGAGGTCCTGCGTGCGCGCCGTGACCAGCTCTTCGAGCTCGGTGGTCCTCACCCGCAACAGCTCCGCCTGATCACGAGCAGCCAGCGTGTCGTGCGAGATCTGCAAGGTCTTGATGCGCAGGTCCGTGTCTCGATTGAAGATCTGCTCGTGGATCGTCGTGCACGCTTCGCGGTGGGCCAGCGCGTCCTCGAACTGTCCGAGCGACTTGAACACCTCCGCGAGCAGACCGTGGCCGACGAGTTCCATGTCGGAGAACTCGTTCTGCTGTGCGATCACGACGGCCTTGTCGAGCGTCGAGATCGCGCTCGCGGTGTCGCCCGTCGCGATGCACACGCGACCGCGGGCGATCTGGACAGCGACTTGCGCCATGGGCGAGGCGCGTGTCGTCTGCGTCGCCATGCGCAGTGACTCGTCGGCCTCATCGAGGCAGGCGTTCGCCTGCGACAGGAGGTGAAGGTCGGCGTACGCCTCGGCGAGGTTCGCGAGGATCTCGGCGACATGCTCGGGAAGGTGCTCGCGCGCGATCTCGAGTGCGGCCTCACCCAGGCTGACTGCGAGGAGGTTCTCCTGACGCTCGGCGCGCACCTTGGCCATGTTGGCGAGCGTGATCGCGTCGAAGCCTCGGCGCGGGCTCTTGCGGTTCGCTTCGAGCGCCGCTTCGTAGGTGACGATGGCCCTGTCGGTGTCGCGCAGGCTGTGATGAACGGCGGCGATCGTGTTGAGCAGGTTGCCGAGATCGTCGAGGTCCGTCGTCGAGCGATAGATCTCCAAGGCCTGCAACAAGCTCTCGAGCGCCTGAGAGTAGTTGCCCGCCTGGTGGTGAACGATGCCGACGAGGTTGAGTGCCCACACTTCCACGACCGTTGCAGCGCAACGGCGAGCGAGGTCCCTCGCCTCGAGGGCCAGCCCGAACGCCTCGTCGAGTTGGCCCAGTTGATAGGTCACGCTGGCCAGCCGGTACAGCGACTCCGCCTCGCCGGGTTGGTCCTCGTTGGAGCGAGCCAGCACTCGCGCTTGCTGCACCAGCGAGCGCGACTTGATCAGGTCATCGACCTCGACGGTGCGCGCTTCGTCAAGAAGTCCACGGACGGACTTGCCGCTCCCCGTACCTTCCTTCAGAGATGTCGCGGACATCGCCAACTATCGACCCAACCCTTCGGTCCCGTCGGACCACGTGAAACGTCTAGTGCACGCCACGACGGCGCCACACGTGGATATC
>DASWRR010000086.1:0-5030 GCA_036403055.1 Ilumatobacteraceae bacterium
CTCGACCGCGGCCCACAGCGGAGCGAGGACAGCGTCGGGATCGTGATCGACGATGTGCCGGCACTCGAAGTTGAACGAGCAGCGCGCGGCAATCACGTTGAGCGAACCGCCACCCACGATCGAGCCGCAGTTGAAGGTGACCTCAGGATCACCGCTCGGGCGGTGGTTCCGCTGTAGGTCATCGATCGTGGCAAGCAGACGAGCGCATGTCGCAATCGCGCTCGGCACGGTGTGCGACATGCTGGAATGAGCAGCGACGGAGTTGCAGACGATCTCGAACGCGAGCTTGCCCATGTGACTCCGACGAGGCTGCATCATCGTCGGTTCTCCGACGACCACGACGTCCGGACGGACATCGTCGCGATCGACGATCACCTCCAGCGCTCGGCGCACCCCGACGCAACCGATCTCCTCGTCGAACGACAGCGTGAGATGCAGTGGCCGCGTCAGGTCGACGCCGTTGAGGGTCGCGGTCATGCGGATGACCGCGGCGATGAACCCCTTCATGTCTGCCGTGCCGCGCCCGTACAACGAGTCGCCGACCTTCGACACCGCGTAGGGATCGGTGGCCCATCCCGTTCCCGCCGGGACGACATCGGTATGACCGGACAGCATCAGACCACCGCGACCGATCGGGCCGAACGATGCAACGAGGTTGGCGCGGCCTTCGTCCGCGGCGAGGACCGTCACGCGTCCGCCGTTCGCTTCGACGTGATCGGCGACCCAGCGGATGAGCGCCTCGTTCGGAGTCGTGCTCTCCGTCGCGAACGCGACGAGCTCCGACAGCAGCCGCTCGAGTTCTCCAGCCGCGTGATCGGTCACTGCGACTGGCGGCACGATCTCACGGTATAGCGTGCCGCGCCATCGCACTGGAACCTGAGCCGACGATCGTGTGTGTCGACTGCGGCGGGCGTTGCTACCTGCTGACGCACCCGCCCGAGGACGGCGTCTGGCAGCCCGGTGAGATCGTCGCGTATCGCTGTCAGGATTGCCTCGACAGATGGGACCTGGTGCTGCCCGAGGAGTGACCGCACAACTCGGGTTTGGTGCTCGACGTGCGCGGGTACGGATCGGAACGAAGCTGGACCGACAGCGATCGTGGACCCCCCGGAATGCCCGACGACGTGTCGATTCGATCGGCCAACCAGGAAGGGTTCCAATGGACGCGACTGCATCCACAACGATCAACGCTCCTGCTCACACGATCTACGAGACGTGGTGCAGGTTCGACCAACTACCGCAATTCATGTACCACCTCGAGACGGTGACACCGCTCGACGACCGTCGTTCTCATTGGGTCGCCAAGGCCCCAGCAGGCACGACCGTCGAGTGGAACGCCGAGATCGTCGACGAGGTGCCCGACACCAGGCTCGCCTGGCGCTCGGTCGAGGGATCCGAGATCTCCAATGCCGGCGAAGTCCGCTTCGAGCCCGCACCCGGAGACCGCGGCACCGAGATCCACGTCGCGCTGTCGTATACCGCCCCTGCCGGCGCACTCGGCACGGCCGTCGCCAAGCTGTTCGGCGAGGAGCCGAACCAGCAGCTGCGTGACGATCTTCGGCGGTTCAAGCAACTGATCGAGACGGGCGAGATCGCCCGGTCCGACGGAAGCCCTGCGGGCACTCGAGCTCGCAACAAGACAGACCAAGAAGCTGCGCAGCCGGCCGAGAACGTCGATCAGGAGGCAATGGCATGAGGGCGAACTGTTGGATGGGCACGAATCAGGTCGAGGTCCAAGACGTTCCCGACCCGAAGATCTTGAACCCCCGCGACGCAATCGTCCGGATCACGTCGACCGCGATCTGCGGGTCCGACCTTCACCTGTACGACGGGTACATCCCCACGATGGAACGAGGCGACATCCTCGGTCACGAGTTCATGGGTGAGGTCGTCGAAGTCGGTAGCGGTGCGGCGTCGAAGCTGTCCGTCGGGGATCGCGTCGTCGTCCCGTTTCCGATCGCATGCGGTGCATGCCTCGCCTGTCAGCGGGGCCAGTACTCCGTCTGCGAGAACACGAATCCGAACGCTCCGCTCGCGGAGAAGATGTTCGGATTTCCCACCGCCGGCATCTTCGGTTACTCGCACCTGACCGGTGGCTACGCAGGCGGCCAGGCGGAGTACGCACGAGTGCCGTTCGCCGACGTCGGACCGCTGAAGATCGAAAACGACCTGTCCGACGAACAGGTGCTGTTCCTCTCCGACATCTTGCCCACCGGATACATGGGCGCAGAGATGTGCGACATCAAGCCAGGCGACGTCGTCGCGGTGTGGGGTGCCGGCCCGGTCGGCCAGTTCGCGATCGCGAGCGCCTACCTGCTCGGTGCCGAGCGAGTGATCGCGATCGATCACGTCGAGTACCGACTCGCCATGGCGCGTGACAAGGCGGGCGCAGAGACGATCAACTTCGAGGACACCGATGTGAACCAGGCGCTCAAGGAGATGACCGGCGGCCGCGGCCCTGACGCCTGCATCGATGCAGTCGGCATGGAGGCCCAGCACGGCTCCGGCGTGATCGAGGCGTACGACCGCGTCAAGCAGGCCGTCCGCAGCGAAACCGATCGGCCTCACGTTCTCCGCCAGGCGATCACCAGCTGTCGAAACGGCGGCGTCGTGTCCGTCATCGGCGTCTACGGCGGCTTCGTCGACAAGTTCCCGATGGGTTCGTTGATGAACAGGTCGATCACGATTCGCAGCGGCCAATGCCATGTCCACAAGTACATGCGGCCGCTCCTCGAGCACATCGAAGCCGGTCGTCTCGACCCGACGTTCATCATCACCCATCGGCTCCCGCTCGATCAGGCGCCGAACGGCTACGAGACCTTCAAGCACAAAGAAGAAGAGTGCGTCAAGGTCGTCCTGAAGCCGGGGAGCACGGCGTCGACCGACGGTTCTCGCTGAGGGTCAACTCAGGTTGTTGCGTTGGTGCTGTTCCGGCACGTCACGCCGAGCTCGGGTGTCTGTGGCCCGCTCTGGAAGAAGTCGACGAACTGCTGCAGCCTCGGATCGTTCACCGATGGCAGGAGCAACTGCTTGCCCCACGCCGTCGCGACGATCGGCGACGGCAGACCCTTGTACTCGGACACGAGGATGTGATCGCCTGTCGCCGCGAGGGCCTTCAGCACTTCGCGATCGGCGGCCGACGTGTCGGGTGAGTACGTGATCCATACGGCGCCGTGCTCCAACGAGTGCACCGCCCGCTCGTTCGGAACCGAGGTGTCGTAGTACTGGCAGTCCTGCCACACCGGCGAGTGGTTGCCGCCGACGGGTGGCGTCTGCGGATATTCAACTGGAGTGTCGACGTGGTTCCGAGGCAGGTTCGTGTACGTCTTCGTTCCGGCTGGTTCGCCGGGGAGCGCCGCCGCGGTGCCACCACTGGAACTGCCGACAGCCTGCGTCGTCGACGTTTTCGAATCGGATCCACATGCCACGACTGCAAGCGAGATCAGGACGAGCATGACGACACGACGCATGTCGCCATTCTGGCGGGCATCGTCCGCACACGCGGTCACGCGGCGAAAGAAAGGATCGTCGCCGGTCGACGGGCACTCACTCGTGCGAGGAGTGCTCCTCTGTTTCCAGGAGATGGTCGAGGCAACAGAACTCGATCAAGCGGCGAACGGTCGCCGACGGACGGCGCAGCTGCAACGATGCGCCGGCGTCTCGCCGGCGCATCGACTCGCGCAGGACGACGGCCAAGCCGCTCGAGTCCATGAAGTCGACCTCGGAAAGATCCAACACCGCACGTTGCTCGTCGGGCACCTCGCGAAACACGACGTCGAGATCGTCGGCCGCGGCGATGTCGAGCTCACCCGACAAGGCCACGACCGTGACGTCGTCGACGCGCCTGACGTCCAGGGAATGACCGCCATTCGGCACATCGGGAATTTGCCCAGATCGGGGTCGAGACAAACCTTTCCATCTCATCTCGACCACGACCTGGCGATTGCTTCGCTGTCAGCGCCGTGACTCGGCGTTGTCGTCCATTGCGATGCGCTCCTTGCGAACCGTCTCGTCAACCTGGCGCTCGTCCTCGACGGTGTCGGTCTCCAAGCGAACCCGTTCCTTGGGGACGACCTTCTTTTCGACGACCACTTCGTCCTCGTGGAGGATGACGTCGTGGTCGTTCTCGGTGAGCTCCGGGCCGTCCATCGCTCGGTCCCTGTTGGCGTCGGTGATCGGCTCGGTCACGAGCTTGGCGACTTCGCGACGAACCGGCACGGTGATCTGCTTCTGCTCCGTCTCGACCCACTTGTGGAGACGAACGCGACCTGCCTCACGCTGGCGCGTCGACACGTTGAGCTCCTCCTCGGACCTCGTCATGGCATCGTCGCCGCCATCGCCGCCCCGTCCGTTGCCGGTTCGGCCCGTGCCCGTTCGTGCTTCGGTACCGCGGGCGCTTCGATCGTCGTCGTCGACCACGAACTCGTCGCCGCTGAAGGACGACATCGGGTCGTACTTCATGTTGTAGTGGCCGTACAGACGATTGGAGTCGTCGAACTCGAGTTCGTCGTCGGAGTCGAAGTTTGGTGCGTTCTTGATCTGCTCCTTCGACCATGGCAGCACCAATCGCTCGCCTTCTGCGGTCGAGCCGTTCACCGGCGCAAGGCTGTGCTTCGTGCCGAACAGGCCAGTTCGGATCGCGAACCATTCGGGCCCGCTGCTTTCGTGATCTTGGTAGACGTCTTCGATCGTTCCGACTTTTTCACCGTTGATGTCGTACGCGGTGTAGCCGATCCAACCGCGGACCTGATCGCTTTGATACGTGTTCATGTACAACTCGCTTCGTGATGAGAGGACTGTTCCGTCACCGGGATTTCGGTCGCCGTACCCTCGGCCACTTCGCGCCAAACTCGCCCGCACGGGTGATCGTGCCGCCGCGTGGCTCGTTGGCCTGTGAGTCCGATCCCGCGAGCAGCGCGACATCCGACTCACACCAACCTCGTCCCCGCTCGTCGTGAATCGTCGGTGACGAAACTCGGGCAGGGTGCGTCAAGTCAGGTGTGAGTCCGACTGCGCGAGGTGCGCGACAT
>DASWRR010000087.1:0-2324 GCA_036403055.1 Ilumatobacteraceae bacterium
GGTTCGAAGCCGGCTCGACGGTCGCGGTCAGCGGCGGCGGCGTGACCGTGAAGTCGGTGACAGTGACGAGCCCGACGCTCCTCACGCTGATGATCTCGGTGTCGTCGGGTGCCGCTCTCGGTTCTCGCGTCGCAACGGTCAACAGTCCCGGACATGCCGCGGTGGATTGCTCCGGCTGCTTCGATGTCGGTGCCGGGCCAACGATCGCGTCGATCACACCGGGCGCCGTCGCGCTCGGCCAGACGGCGGTCGACGTCGACATCACCGGTGCCAACTTCGCCGACGCCGTCAAGGTCGGCGGCGGTGGTGACGGGATCACGATCCGCAGCGTGACGAGAATCGACTCAGGTCACCTTCACGTGTCCGTCGACGTCGGCGGAACGTCGCTGTTCGGAGTCCACACATTTTCCGTCGTGAACACCGATGGCGGCAAGGCGACTGTCGGCGAAACGGTGACGAGCTAGGACGCTGTCGGCGGAACGAAGCGATAGCCGACGCTTCGGACCGTCTGCAACAACTGCGGCCGGTGCGGGTCGGTTTCGAGCTTCTTGCGCAGACGCCAGATGTGCTCCGTCACCGTCGCGGCGTGCTGGAAGTCGAGCGACGAGCGCCAGACGGATCGCAGCAGCTCATCGCGCCCGAACGCCCGCCCCGGACGT
Source organism: Ilumatobacteraceae bacterium (assembly GCA_036403055.1). Classification (GTDB taxonomy): domain Bacteria; phylum Actinomycetota; class Acidimicrobiia; order Acidimicrobiales; family Ilumatobacteraceae; genus JAENVT01. The sequence goes on from DASWRR010000087.1 coordinate 660, forward strand.
TCGGCGAGGAAGGCGAAGAGGTCGAACTCTTTCGCCGAGAGATCCACCTCGCCACCGTCGATCGTCACCGACCTCGCTGAGATGTCGAGCTTGATCTTGCCGAAGTTGAGCTGTCGGCCCGTCGACCGATGGCGCCGCCGGGCGGCCGCCACGCGAGCGACGAGCTCGCGCATGTAGAACGGTTTGACGACGTAGTCGTCGGCACCGAGCTCGAGCCCGCGAACGCGTTCCGTCTCGCTCGCCGCACCACTGAGGATGATGACGTGGGGAGACGGCTCACGACCGCGCAGCACTTCGAGCACGTCGAGGCCGGACCCATCGGGAAGTGTGAGATCCAGGATCGCGACGTCGAAATCGGTGTCGTTCAGCTCCGTCAACGCCGCCGCCTTGGTCGACGCCTCCGTCACGTTCACATCGTCGGTCTGGAACTCGCTCACGAGAAGCCGGCGGACCGCGGTCTCGTCCTCGACGATGAGAAGGTTCATGGCGGAGACGTCGAGGTCAGTGTTTCCAACCCGAACATCTCCGACGGACTCCGTTTGCGAAGCCGCATCACGACCTGAACAATCGTCCACAGCGGCGCCACGATCAACATCCATCTGGCGACGGTGACGTCGCGCTGCGCGATCGCCAGCCAGATCATCGACGCGAGCCACGCGGCCATGAACGTCAGCGAGATGGCGCGATGTTCTCGTACCGACACGGGATGAGCGAACTGGACGCGAGAGAGCGTGAGGAAGCAGAAGGCGGCACAGACCGTGAACGTGATCCACGCGTTGGGGTGCAGGAGGTACAGCGTCGGAACGATCATGTTCCACTCGGCGGGGAAGCCGTTGAACCAGCCGTCTTCCGTCTCCTGGTCGGTCCGAGACATCCACAGCGCGCTGACGAACAGGATCGCGAATCCGACCGGACCGATCGTCTTGGACGGCAGCACGTCGAATCGGTAGAGGAATGCAACGGGAACGATCGTGCAGGTGAAGTAGTCGATGATCAGATCGAGCGAGTTGCCGTTGAGCGTCGGGATGCGGTTGCGCACGTCGAGCTTGCGGGCGATGGGACCGTCGATCCCATCGAGCAGCAACGCTCCGACGAGCCACAGGATTGCAGCCCGGGCGTGCCCCTCGATGACCGAGTTCAGCCCGACGTAACCAACGATGACGCCGCTCGCGGTGAGGACGTGGACGGCCCACGCGGCGACGATGTGACGATCGCTGTACTCGGTAGCGACGGCTCGGTCAGTACCGGTTGTTTCCACAGTAGATGGGATACCCCGATACCGCCGCCGTCAACCCGTTAGCGTGCTGGCGCTATGCCACGAGAGGGTCGACGACGTCCGGTTCAGGCGTACGTGATCGGGGTGCTCACCGCCCTGATCGTGCTGGTGCTGTCGTTCGCGAGCAAGCACGTCGGCGGGTCGGCAACGATGTTCTCCGGCGGTCGCCTGCACGTCGCTGTCGCGGTGGGATGGCTCGTGTGCGCCGGCCTGCTCTCGCTGGTCGTCACCCGCCATCTGCACATGGTGGCCGACATCGACGAGGGCTCGTGGCTGGCCGTCGGTTACGACGCTCTGCCCTTTCTGTTGTTGGCGGCGTGGATCGTGATGGTCGCGGCCGCCGTCACCGGTCATTGGCTCCTCGCCGCGTTGTGTGCCGCGTTGGCCGT
>DASWRR010000088.1:0-1998 GCA_036403055.1 Ilumatobacteraceae bacterium
GGCCGGGCTCCTCTCGAAGGTGCACGGCGGCGCGACGTTGCGCGACGAACGCACCACGGACGAGCCCGGCTTCGAGGCCAAGTCGCTGCGGAACATGGGCGAGAAGCACGCGATCGCGATGGCGGCTGCCGCGACCGTTCGTCCTGGCGGAGCAATCGGCATCACCGCCGGTACCACGACGTGGCAACTCGCCTACCACATCGTCGACATCGCCGATCTGACGGTCGTGACCAACTCGGTGCGGGTCGCCGAGGTGCTGCACCAGTCGCAGCGACCTGATCGAACCGTGGTGCTGACGGGTGGCATCCGAACGCCGTCCGACGCGCTTGTCGGCCCGGTTGCGACCGGCACGCTGCGATCGATTCATCTCGACGCCGTCTACATGGGCGTGCACGGCATCACCGAACGGGCCGGCTTCAGCACGCCGAACCTCATGGAAGCCGAGACGAATCGAGCGTTCGTCGCGGCAACGGAGCGGCTCGTCGTGCTCGCCGACCACACGAAGTGGAACGTGACGGGCCTCAGCAGCATCGCCCCGCTCGCGCAAGCCGAGACCCTGATCACCGACACCGGACTGCCGGCCCCAGCCAGAGCGGTGCTCAGCAATCACATCGGCCATGTCGTGACGGCCGACCCGTTGTTCAACGACAATGATGAAACCATGACCGAACTCAGGAGGATGTAGTGGCGACCGTGACCTTCACGAAGGCCAGCCGGAGCTACCCGGGTTCGACACATCCAGCCGTCGACGAGCTCGATCTCGAGATCAACGACGGCGAGTTCCTGGTTCTCGTCGGCCCGTCGGGGTGCGGCAAATCGACGACGTTGCGCATGCTCGCCGGGCTCGAGCCGATCGACGAGGGCACGGTTCACATCGGCGACACGGACGTCACGATGCTGCCACCGCGCGAGCGCGACATCGCCATGGTGTTCCAGAGCTACGCCCTCTATCCGCACATGACCGTCGCCGAGAACATCGGCTTTCACCTCAAGATCAAGCGCATGCCGAAGGCGGAGATCGACCAGCGCGTCCGCGAGGCCGCGAAGTTGCTGGACCTCGACGACTACCTCAACCGCAAGCCGGCGAAGTTGTCGGGCGGCCAACGCCAACGCGTCGCAATGGGCCGAGCAATCGTTCGTCAGCCGCAGGTGTTCTTGATGGATGAGCCGCTCTCGAACCTCGACGCGAAGCTTCGAGTCTCGACCCGAACGCAGATCGCCGCGTTGCAGCGGCGGCTCGGCGTGACGACGGTGTACGTCACCCACGATCAGGTCGAGGCGATGACGATGGGCGACCGCGTTGCGGTGCTGCGTGACGGGATCCTGCAGCAGTGCGCGACGCCGCGCGAGCTGTTCACCAAGCCGGCCAACACCTTCGTCGGTGGCTTCATCGGCTCGCCGGCGATGAACATGTTGCAGTGCACCGCAACGCCCGAAGGGCTGGAGTACGGCAACCTCCGCCTCCCGCTCGCGGCGTTGCAGCGCACCGCGCTGACCAGCGATCAAGTCACGATCGGCGTCCGGCCGGAGGCGCTGCGCATCGGCAACGACGGCCTCGAGGCGACGATCGTCGCGATCGAAGAGCTCGGCTCGGATTCGTTCGTGTACTGCGCGCCGATCGGCCATCCGGAGGTGTCGCTGGTCGCCAGGACCGACGGTCTCAACACGTCGCAACCGGGAACCATCGTGCACCTGATGCCCGACGTCTCGGTGATGCACGTCTTCGACACCGCCAGCGGTGCCCGGCTCGAAGGCTGACCGAATGGCTGATTCCGACGAGCGGATCGATCCGTACCTCGGCACCGTCGTCCACGTCGTCGGCGCGCGCCAGGCCCGCCCCAACCTTCCCGCGACCGGATGCCCGTTCTGCGTCGGTGGTCTCGAAGCTCCGTTTCCGTACGACGTGCATTGGTTCCGCAATCGCTGGCCGGCAATGCAGGGCGACCGCTGCGAGGTCGTGCTGTACACACCGGATCACAATGCGACGCTGTGGTCACT
>DASWRR010000089.1:0-4768 GCA_036403055.1 Ilumatobacteraceae bacterium
GACCGCCAATCCGCCGAATGCGACGACCTTGACGGACGGCATGTAGACGATGCTGCTGCGGATCATCTCGACGCGCTCGTCGAGCGTGAACATGCCGCTCGGTTTGGTGGGGTTGTGCATGACACCGACGACGACCTCGCCGAACAGCGCAACCGACTGCTCGATGACGTCGAGGTGACCGAGATGGAACGGGTCGAAGCTGCCCGGGTACAGCACCGTGATCATGCGACGACCGCGGTCAAGGAGGTTCGACAGGCCATGCGGCGACTCACGTTACTCGTTCGAGTTGCGTCACCCAGGTCCGGCCGTACCGGCGGGACTTCAGCGCCGCCCAGCCGAGCGGTGGTTCGATCTCGTGCGCCGCCTCGGCGACCACGTACGGGACTTGCAGCGTCGTGAGCAGGCGATCCCACGCGTCGAACTCGTACGGCGGATCGACAAGGGCGAGATCGATCGATCGAAGTGCGGGCACCCAGGCCGGTACATCCGAGGTCACCACGGTCGCTCGCTGTGCCAGGCCCAACGCAGCGATGTTCGCACGCAGCGCCTGCAGCGCGGCTCGGTCCCGTTCGACGAACACGCACGTCGCTGCACCGCGCGACAGCGCTTCGATCCCGAGTGCGCCCGACCCCGCGAAGAGATCGGCGACCGCGGCACCGTCGATCAACCCGGCGCTGTCGAGCGAGTTGAACACCGCCTGTCGCACCTTGTCGGTCGTCGGACGCGTCGCCAGACCGTCGGGGACGACGAGCTTGCGGCCTCCGAACTCGCCGGACACGACGCGGATCACCGGCGCCCGGCCTCTGTGCGGCCGCTGTCGTGCACGACCATTCCGGCGATGACGACCTGGTCGAGCAGCGGCGCGCCGACGGCAAGGCAGACCTCGTCGGGGTGCGCGCAATCGAGGATGATCGCGTCGCCACGTTTGCCGACGTCGAGCGAGCCGCAGAGGTGCTGACGTCCGAGGCTGTATGCGGCATTGAGCGTCGCGCCCACGATCACTTCGGCCGGCGTCATGCGGAACCACGGCGCGGCCGTCGCGATCGTGTTGAGCAGCGAGGTGGCGTGGATCGACGAGCAGAAATCAGTCGCGACGGCCACCGGCACGTCCTGCTCGATGAACAGCCGTGCGTTCGCTCGACGGCTGGTCATGTACACCAGTTCGGCGATCGGCAGGATCACTGCAACGGTGTCCGTTCGTCCGACGTCCCGGATCTCGTCGTCAGGGGTGTAGGTGAGGTGTTCTGCGGAGATCGCACCGCCGGCAACGGCGGTCCGCCAACCCTGCGACGGCGCCCATGCGTCCGCGTGCACTCGCACCGGGAGGGCGAGCTCGCGGCTGCGACGCATCAGACGAAGTGCTTGGTCTGGGGTGAAGTAACCGTCCTCGACGGTCACGTCCTGGAACACGGCGATGCCCTGGGCGACGACCGCCGGAAGCATGTCGGTGTCGATGAGCGCGGTGTACTCGTCCGCACGGTCATCGGGGGTGCCAGCGAGATCGCGTGGCACCACATGCGCGCCGAGAAAGGTGATCGCGAGCTGCAGCGGAGTCAGGGCTCGGGCCCGTTCGAGGAGGTCGAGCCCGCGGAGCTCCTCACCGACAGTGAGTCCATAGCCAGACTTCACCTCGAGCGTCGTGACCCCGCCCGCGATGATCCGCTGCAATGCCGCGCCGAGCCGCGCGAGCAACTCCTCGTTCGTCGCCGAGCGCGTTGCGACGACGCTCGACCAGATGCCGCCGCCACGGGCCGCGACCTCTGCGAGCGTCGCGCCGGCGAGGCGCTCGGCGTACTCGTGGTGGCGTTCGCCGGCGAACAGCGGGTGGCTGTGGCACTCGACGAGTCCTGGCATCACGCATCGTCCGGTGGCATCGATCGTCGGCACAGTGCCTTCACCGTGATCGCTGAGCACCTCGTCTGTGACCCCGACCGCGACGATGGCACCATCGCGAATTGCCACGGCGCCGTCGTTGACGATGTCGAGCTCGTTCTGCGCCGCGCCTCGCCGCGCTTCTCCGCGATCGCGCACGCACACGAGCGACGCGGCATGAACGATGTTGAGGTCGTTCACCCGCAGAACTCTCGGATCAGCTGCTCGTAGACGTCGATCGCCTGCAGGTACTGCGCTTCGTACACGTACTCGTCCGGGAAGTTGTACGGCGGGTCGCCCGGACCGAAGTTCGCGCCCTTGATGCCGAACTGATCGAGCGCGACGAGGTCACACCAGAACGGCACGCCCTGATAGGTCGGCGCCGTCGACGTCACGGAGCGGACGGCGTCGTCGAGCGCCTTCACGATCGGCGCATCGGGACTGACTTCATATGGATGGCGCGGCCCCGAGAGCCAGTGCTCGCTGAACTCGACCAACGCATCGACGCGCGGGTCGACCGTTGTTCGCAGCTCATCGATCATCGCCTCGACCCGCCGCTTGACGTCGTGCGGATCTTGGCTCGGTAGCAGGCGGATGTCGAGCGTGACGACGCAGCGATCCGGGACCTGATTGTGCTTCGTGCCGCCGTTGATCGTACCGATGTTGAGGATCGGTCCGCCAGGGAGCAGCGGATGCGGGTCGTACGGAAGCGACGATTCGAGCCGACGCAGTCCCGCCAGGATCGGTTCCATCGTCTCGATCGCATTCACGCCGAGGTGTTTGTACGTGGTGTGTGCCTGACGGCCTCGTGTGGTGATCTTCAGATAGGCGGCGCCACGATGGGCGATCCCGATGGTGTTGCTCGACGGCTCGCAGTCGATAGCCGCGTCGCCGACGAACCCGGCCTCGCAGAGCGAGCGCGTGCCGACGCCGCCTTCGAAGTGACACGACACCCCTTGGAAGACGACATCGCCGCGAAGTCGCTCGCCACGACGCGCGATTCGGCGCACGGCCGCGGCCGCGGCCGCCGTGCCCGCCTTCATGTCGGCGATCCCGGCGCCGAACACCTTGCCGTCCTCGAGCGCGGCGGCGAACGGGTCGCGTGTCCAGTCGGCGCTCAGCTCGTAGATGTCGAGGTGACCGTTGAGCACGAGGGCCCGTCCCCCGCCGGTGCCTCTGATTCGCGCTCCGACCGATGGCCGGTCGGGACGCGACTCGATCAACGCCACGTCGTCGCAGCCCCACGCTGTCAGTTGCCCGGCGAGGAACTCGGCGAGCTCGCGCTCCTTGCCCCAGATCGAGTCGATCGAGCAGACGTCGAGCAGCAGCGCCGTGTCGTCGTGCACCCCCTCACGCCCCCGCGGCGGACTGGTCGAACGGTGTCGACCCGCTGCGTGCCTTCTTCGCCGAGAAGCCCTTCCCCATCGCCATGTCGGCGAGGCGTTGGACGTAGAGATCGTCGCGGAAGTGCAGGGTGAACGTGCGCGCGTCACGCATCATCTGACCGAGCGGGTACCGCTCGTGCGCGGCGCGTGCGCCGACGATGTCGAAGCCCTGGTAGGGGATGTCGAGCACCGCGTTCTTGGCGAGGTGCATCGTGCGGATTGCGTCGGCTTCGCACTCGTCGGGATCGTCACCGCGGTCCAGCCGTGCTGCTGTCGCGCCCAGCGCGCTGCGCGCCGCGAACAGTTGCGCATCCATTCGTCCCAGCCTGACCTTGACGGCCTCGGAGGAGCTGAGGTCAGCGCGGCTCGCGACGTACTCCGCGATGAAGTCGAACGCACCCTGCGCTGTGCCGAGGTGATTCGACGCGTAGCCGCACGAGAACGTTCGTGGATCGTTGTTGATCCAGCCGCCTGGCTCGCCGACGACATCGTCGGTCGGCACGAACACGTCCTCGAACAGCACGCTGCACGACACCGTCGAACGCATCCCCAGCATGTGCCAGTCGTCGAGCAGCGTCACACCGGGAGCGTCCGTCGGCACCACCGCGAACACCATTCGTGAGGCGTAGGCAGTGTCGCCCTCGATGGCGCACCACACCATGAGGTACTTCGCGATCGCGGCGACGGAGGCGAACGCTTTGCGGGCCGTCAACCGGTAGCCGCCCTCGACAGCGGTGAGCTCCGAGGCCAACGCTTCAGCGCCGTTCTCGTAGAGGTGAGCTTCGGAGCCGAGTGATGCCAGATACGCCCCATTCACGATCTCCGGCATGTACCGGTCGCGTTGAGCCGGAGACGAATGGAAGCCGATGATTCCCGCGGCGTGATTGTGCACTTGCAACAACTGTGCGGTGTTCGTGTCCCAATACGCCATGCGCTCCAGAATGCGATAGAGGCCGCTGAAGTTGCCTGGCAACCAGTATCCGAATCCGCCGTACTCCTTGGGAACCGTGAGCCGGTTGAAGCCTGCCTCCGTCGCCTCCGTCAGGTTCTCGTACGGAAACGTCGACGTCAGGTCGTGCTCCGCCATTCGCGCTCGCCACCGCGGTCCGAGCTCTCCGACAGCGGCCAGCAACGCCTCCGTCGACGGCTCCGCCGCCGTCGCTGTCGTGGTGGTCTGTGTACCGGCGTTGTCCATCTTGGTAGGTCTAGCTTTCGGCGGCCGCGTCCACACAGATGTGTTGGACGAGGCTCTGCAGGAATCGCTCGCACCGCAGCAGTTGATCGATGGTGACGTACTCGTCGGGTCGATGCGCAACCGCGATGTCGCCCGGTCCGCAGATGACGACGGACACGCCGAGCGCCTCGCTGAACAGCCCGCCTTCGGTGCCGAAGCCCAAGGATGTTGCTGGGCCGACATCCGCGATTCGCTCGACGACACCCAGCCACTGATCGTCGGCCGCAGTCCTCAGCGCCGGATAGCGAATGATCTCGGTGACGTCGATCGAGCCACC
>DASWRR010000090.1:0-10338 GCA_036403055.1 Ilumatobacteraceae bacterium
AGGAGCGCCAGCGTGAGCAACTCGTGCTGCCGGACAGCTTCACGGACGTCGTGTCCGTCAGCGACCCCGCTGCGACGTCTTCCTAGCCGTTTACAACGTCCGCATGACGGACGTCACAACATTGCCTGCCTACGCGTCGTCTTGACCGGTATAGCACGGTGCTACTATACCGATACAGGAATCGACACGCAGAGGAGCCAACAATGGAACCGATCCAAGCAATCGCCGCGATGTACTCGTCCCGAGCCGGGCGCGGTGTTGCCTTCAGTGCGCTGCCCGACGCGCCGGTGCAGCCGTACGTTGCACCCCGCAGGCGCTTGCGCAGCGTCGTGGCATCCATCCGCCGTCCGGCGCGACGGCCGACGATCGTCATGCGCCCGACCCGCTACGGCACACGGAAGTACAGCACTGGGTGCTGACACGCCAGAGCGAAGAACTTCGCGTTGATCGGCCGGAACCCGCGGCGACGGACCAGAATCGTGGCATGTCGAGAGTGACGTTGCAGACGATCGCCGATCGCGTCGGCGTCAGCCGCATGACGGTGTCCAATGCGTTCTCCCGGCCAGACCAGCTTTCGGCGGACCTGCGCGGTCGGATTCTCAGCGCCGCGGAGGAGCTCGGCTACGCAGGGCCCGATCCGTCGGCTCGAGCGTTGGCCAGGGGAACGGCAGGCGCCGTGGGGGTGCTGCTGACCGACTCCCTTCGCGATGCGTTCGCCGACGAAGTGGCGACCACCTTTCTCGGTGCGATCGCCGACGAGCTGACACCGACCGGCCTCGCTCTCACGTTGCTGTCGGCATCGGAACAGGACGGGATGATCCCAGCGCGCGACGTCCCGATGGATGGCGCCCTCGTCTATTCGTGCAACACGCACTCGATGGCGGTCGATTGGCTGAAGCGGCGAAAGCTGCCGCTCGTCTTCGTCGATCAGGCACCAACGCCAGGGTTCCCGAGCGTGAACATCGACGACAGAGCCGGCGCTCGAGCCGCGGCGCAACACCTCGTCGATCTCGGCCATCGACGCGTCGACATCGTCATCGCGAACGTCGACGGACCGGTTCGCATCGTCGCTGATCCGCTTGCGACCGTGACAAATCACGTGGTGAAGCAACGTCTGCTCGGTTGGTTCGACGCCCTCGAGGCAGCGGGCATCACACCGACGGTCGTGCAGGAGGGTTTCTGGGCCGGCGAATCAGCCGCGTTCGGTTCCGGTGAAGAAGCCGCTGCAATGCTGCTCGAGCAACACGAGCGGCCGACGGCGATCCTGTGCTTCAGCGACGTCGTCGCGTACGGAGTCGTCCAGGTCGCGAACGCGCGTGGGCTCGTCGTACCGGACGACCTCTCCGTCGTCGGGTTCGACGACAACCCGCTCGCCAAGCGAATGCGTCCAGCGCTGACCACGGTTCGCCAGGACGTCGCCGCCAAGGGTCATGCGGCCGCGGCCGCCTTGACCGCGGCGATCGGACGTTCGCGAACCGGCGCGACCACACGCATCCGGCACGTCCTGCTGCCCACCGAGCTCGTCGTGCGCGACAGCACGCGACCGCCGCGCTAGACGTCCGCCGCGGCCGTCACGACCCGGCGTGCATCCGCCGTCGCAACGTCGCCGCGCCGTCGCCGCCGAGGTCGTCGAGAGCCGCCGCGCGACCGGTCATCGCCATCACGAGCGACAACGCCGGTCCGGTGACCTCGGGCCCAACGCCGTGGCTCCAGTCGAGATCCGTCGCGACCAGCCGCAGCCCGTCGATCCGCTTCTTGGTGCCGAACGGAAACGTCGCCGTCTTGTACATCTCGAGGCAGGCGGTGAGCACCTGCGGGTCGGTCTCGCTCGGAATCGACAGCGGACGGCGAATGTCGTCGCTGTGCACGACGACTTCTCCCAGCATCGTCATCACGGGCGCCGCCGGAGGGTGGTTCGTGGTCGTCAGGCGGGCCCGCAGCCGGGCGATCAGCTCCGCGCTGTCGCGAGTGCCGACGCGTCGTGCTTCGCGGTCCATCATCGTGTTGAACCGGAAGCCGTTCTTGACCATCCCTCCGAGGAAGTGGCCCGTTGTCTGCTCGGCGCCGATCACGATGTGCGCCGCAACTTCGCGCACGGTCCACGAGCCGCACAGCGACGTCTGCGTCCATTGCGTCGGGTTCAGCGAGGCGAGGGTGTCGGCCGTCGCGGCGCGCTCTTGGTGGATCATCTTCCATGTCGTTGTGTCGTCCATCGACGGGCTCCTTCGTTCCGACGCCGGTCGTTCTCGAAGACCAGCCGACAATCCGACGAACACCGCCCGTCGATTTCGACACCTCTGACGATTTTCCAGCTCGTGTCAGTGACGACGAGCTCCATCAGGTGACCGCCCGCACGAGGTCGTCGATCGTGCGTCGCGTCACGCGTTCCGTCAAGAACTCCTCGACGCGTCCCGTGTTGTGCTCACGTTGGTCGCGACGATCTGGATCGAGCCAACGGGCACAGGAGATCTCGCCGATGTGCGCGATCTGAGCGATCACCATCGAGAAGTTGGATGGTCGGTCGATCCGGCCAGGGCCTCCCGCGTCGACGTACGTCTCGTACAGCTTTCGAGCGCGGGCCGAGTCGCCGCGGCCGAAGTCCAACAGCACGAGGCCGAGCTCTTGACTCGGGTCGGCGAGCCCACTGTTCTCCCAGTCGATGGTTGCGACAGAACCATCCCCGGTTCGCAACACGTTGTCGGCGAACAGATCTCGATGACACGTCTGTAGATGAGTCGGCTCTTCGAGGAGCGATTCCAACGCGACGAGCTCATCGCGATAGTCGAGCAGCGCGTCGGTGAACGGGGCGTCTTCTGCGCCCAGCCCGCGAATCAAATCGTCCCATCGATCACCGCCGACCGGGTCGGTGTACCACGGATCCACGGGGTTGTCCCCGATGTACCTGACGCTGTGTATCGACGCGACGATGCGCCCGACCGTCGCAGGATCCAGCCAAGGGTCGCGGGCGCAGAGATCGAGCCACGTGTACACGCGAACGACTGCCGAGCCGACGTCGGCAAGCACATCGCCGCCTGGCGTGCGCACGACCTCCGGCATCACGACGCCACTCGCAACGACCTTGTCCTGGAACGCGGCGTCGTCGAGCACCTCGGCAGCTGATGGCGCTTCGAAGGGCTCCTTGACTGCCCACGTCCCGAGCGACGTCGTCAGGCGCCAGACCTGACCGACCTCACCGCGGGCAACCGGTCCTTCGAGGACCGCATCCGCGCCGAGGTGGTACGCGTCGGCAATCGCGCCGCCATCGGATTCGAGGAGCACGGCGTCAGCCGACCCAGTGCTCGGCAAGCAGTTCGATGCTGCGGATGCGGGCCGACAGGTCGTAGGCGACCGACGTGACCATCACCTCGTTGGCCCCAGTTCTGGCGACGAGGTCCTCCAACTCGCGAATGACGGTCGACACCTCGCCGACGATGCGACTGCTGGGCAATCTGTTCGCCTGCTCGAGGTCTGGATGGACGGCGGCATCCTGCGGCGACGGCAGACGTATGAAGCGCCCGGTGCGGCGGCCGAGCGCGGTGAGGCGCCCCGGTGCGGAGTGCCAATCTGCATCTTCCTTCGAGTCAGCGGCGAGCACGTTCGCGGTGACGATCATGTACGGCTCGTCGAGCACGGGCGAGGGCTGGAACGTGTGGTGATACAACTCGGTCGCCTGCATCGTGCCACCGGTGTCGAAGTGATGGGCGAAAGCGAACGGCAGCCCGAGATGTCCAGCAAGCTGCGCGCTGTATCCGCTGGAACCGAGCAGGAAGATCGCCGGAGACGAGGCCGGCACCGGGGTCGCTGCGAACTGGTTCCACAGACCGGTCGCCGCGCGCTGGTCGCCCAGCAGTCCCATGAGATCGAGGAGATCGCGGGGAAAGTCGTCCTCGAGCTCTGGCTGATACGTGCGACGCAGCACCGCGGCAGTTCGTTGGTCGGTACCGGGTGCACGGCCGATCCCGAGGTCGATCCGCCCAGGGTGCAACGCTTCGAGCATCGCGAACTGCTCGCCGACGACGAGCGGCGCGTGATTCGGCAACATGACGCCGCCGGAGCCGACGCGAATCGACTCCGTCTGCGCCGCGAGGTGAGCGATCAGCACTGCCGGCGACGTGCACGCGACGCTCGGCATGTTGTGATGCTCTGCAACCCAGAACCGTGTGTATCCGAGATCGTCCGCTCGTGCGGCAAGGTCGGTCGTCGTCTGCAGCGCATCGGCGCTCGACTCGCCGTCGTTCAGCACCGAGAGGTCGAGCACCGACCGGCGTACGTTGGTCAACGTCGTTGGCATTGTCGTCAGACCTCTTCGAGTCGGGCGCAGCCGGACTCCATCGTCGCCACAAGACCGGCGAGCGTCGCGCGAAACGTCTCACGGTCGGTCGGCGAGAGCTCGTCGAACAGGCGGCTGATCGCTGCGATCCTCGGGATCAACGACTGCTCGGCAACGACCAGACCTTCGTTGGTCAGCTCCAGCACGATCGCCCGACGATCGCTGGGGTGCGCCGCCCGGCGCAGCAGCCCTTCGGCCTCGAGCGAGTCGGCAACCGCGGTCATGTTGCGGGCGCTCAAGCCGAGCACGTCGGCGAGCGTCTTCATCTTCGCCGGGCCCTGACAGTGGAGTGCTTCGAGCACACGCAGCCGTGGGTATGTGAGACCGCCAGTGCAGCCCTTGTCGAGCCACCGCAGGAACGATTGCGAGAATCGTGCCGCGAGCTCGACGAGGCCACGGTCGGTCTCGGCGGCGGCATCAATGGTCATCCGGCCAGGATACCGGGTTGCAGACATTGGGGAATGTGTTGTCAGAAATTATTACCACTGGTACTATCTCGCCGTTCCGTTTCCCACAGGAGGCTTCCCATGCTTGTCACACTCCCCCTCACCGCCGGTACGTGGTCGTTCGACGCCGCACACTCCGGTGTCACGTTCAAGGTTCGTCATCTCGGCCTGACGAACGTCCACGGGCGCTTCAACGGCGTCGATGCGTGGCTCGAAGTCGGCGAGGATCTGGCGAGCACCCGATTCGGAGCAACGATCGACATCGCGACGATCGACACCAACAACTCCGACCGTGACGGCCATCTGCGTTCCACGGACTTCTTCGCCGCCGATGCACACCCGACGATGACGTTCACGTCGACGGCGATCCGCGAGGCGGGAGCCGACGAGTTCGAAGCAGACGGCGACCTGACGATCAACGGCGTGACCAATCCGGTCACGCTCGCAGTCGAGTTCACGGGTGCGACGACGCATCCCGGTGACGGCAAGCTGCACAGTGGTTTCATCGCGACGACGAAGATCCTCCGCGATGACTTCGGCATCGACTTCAACATGCCGCTCGGCGTCGACAAGTTCGCCCTCGGCAAGAAGATCGATGTCGAGATCGACGCTCAGTTCACCGCGCCGCAGTCCTAGACGACGACTGTTCGTCACTTGTCGGGGACTGGCTTCTTTACCTGATCACCCGGCAGGTTGACCGGTTCGTCGATGAACTCGCTCGGACTCAGGTCGTCGTTGCTCGTCTTCGGCGGCGGATCCTCTCCACGCTGCTTGGTCATGCGAGCGCGGGTACCCAGCGCATGATGCCGACAAACCCGCATCTGTTTGCGACGTCACCCGAACGGGTACGAGCAGTCATGACTCAAGTGCTGATTGCAGTCGACGATTCCGACTCGTCCCTGAAGGCGGCGCGTTCGGCTCACACGCTGTTCGGCGACGCCGCGACCTACACGGTTGTGAACGTCGCAGAGCATCAGACGCCAGTGATGTGGGGCGGCGACACGCTGATGTGGGGCGTCGGTTATCCGGTGGTCGTCGCCCCGACAGGTGATGTGGCGGTCGGTGCCAACCGTCTCACGCCAGGCACAGGCGAGGGGGCCGGCGATGTCGACAATGCGCCGATCGACGACGCGATTCGAGTGGCGCGCGACGTTGCCAGTGACGCGGCCATTCCGAACCCGCAGGTCGTCGGCGAGGTGGGCGACCCTGCGACGGCGATCCTCGATGCCGCGCGTCATCACAGCGCTGACGTGATCGTCATCGGCTCACACGAGCGGAACTGGTTCAGCAGGCTCTTCTCACCATCGGTCAGTGGCGCAGTGATGCGTGAGGCCGAGATCCCCGTGCTCGTCATCCGCTGAGGTCGTCGGAAATTTCCCGACGTATTCCAAAACGGGTGAGTGAGTCCTCACTCAGCTAACATGAGCGGATGCCTCGTGCCGCTCCCCTGCCCCCCAGCGAGCGCAGGGCAGCGATCATCGAAGCGACGCTACCGCTCCTGGTTGCCCACGGTTCCGCCGTCACGACACGCCAGATCGCCGAAGCTGCCGGCATCGCCGAGGGCACCATCTTTCGGGTCTTTCCGGACCTCGAGACACTGATTCAAGCGACGGTCGACAGTGCCTACGAGCCGGCGAAGGTCGCGACCGAGCTGGCGCGCATCGCTACCGGACTCTCGTTCGAACGTCGGCTCACGGAAGCCGTGCGGATCCTCCAAGATCGCTTGACCAGCATCTGGCAGCTGATGTCGTTGACCGGTGTCCCGAAGCCTGCCGGCCTCGCTTCCGGACGCCCGAAGCATGTCGACCGCGCCGACATCGCCGCCCTCGTCGCGCTGTTCGAGCCGTACAGCAGCCGGCTACGTCGCACGCCCGCGGAAGCGGCACAGCTGATGCGTGGCCTCACGCTTGCCGGCACTCATCCGGCACTGACGGCTGACGGTGTGCGGATGAGCCCGGAGGAGATCGTTTCGTTGTTGCTGGACGGCATGCGCAATCGAACACGACACGCGGTGGTCGCCTGATGCTGGTCCGGCTGTTGCGCACCTACCTGCGGCGCTACAAACCGCAGCTCGTCGCCGTCGTGATCCTGCAAGCCGCACAGACGATCGCAGCGCTGTACCTGCCGAGCCTCAACGCGGACATCATCGACAAGGGCGTCGCCCGCGGCGACACCGGCTACATCTGGTCGACCGGCGGCGTGATGCTGCTGATCACTCTTGTGCAGATCACGTGCGCCGCGACCGCTGTGTACTTCGGCGCGAAGGCGGCGATGGGCTTCGGACGAGACGTCCGCGACGGGATCTTCCATCAGGTGTCGGATTTCTCGGCGCGCGAGATGGGCCAGTTCGGCGCGCCGTCACTGATCACGCGCATCACCAATGACGTTCAGCAGGTGCAGATGCTGGTGTTGATGACGTGCACGTTGCTCGTCGCTGCACCGATCACCGCGATCGGCGGCGTCATCATGGCGATCCGCGAAGACGGCGGGCTGTCGTGGATCTTGACGGTCAGCATCCCCGTCCTCGTCGTGTGCATTCTCAGCGTCGTGTCGAGAATGGTGCCGCAGTTCCGCAAGATGCAGGAGCGCATCGACACCGTCAACCGTGTCCTGCGTGAGCAGATCACCGGCATCCGCGTCGTGCGTGCATTCGTCCGCGAGCCGGCCGAAGCAGAACGGTTCAGCGACGTCAACGCCGACCTCACCAACACCGCGCTGCGCGCCGGGCGGCTCCAAGCGTTCTTCTTCCCGATCGTGATCCTCGTGCTCAACTCGTCGAGCGTCGCCGTTCTGTGGTTCGGCTCCGGCCGCATCGACAAAGGACAGATGCAGATCGGCGCGCTGATCGCGTTCCTCAGCTATCTCGCGCAGATCATCATGGCCGTGATGATGGCCACGTTCATGGTCATCCTCGTCCCGAGGGCTGCCGTGTGCGCCGAGCGAATCGTGGAAGTCCTCGACACGCCGTCGTCGGTCGTCCGCGCCGAGGCCCCGGTCACCGAGGTCCACACCAGCGGCCGATTGGAGCTGCGCAACGTCGGTTTCCACTACCCGGGCGCCGAGGCGCCGGTGCTCACCAACGTGTCGTTCGTCGCCGAGCCAGGACAGGTCACCGCGATCATCGGGAGCACCGGCTCGGGCAAGACGACCTTGCTGAGCCTCGTGCCGCGGTTGTTCGACGCGACGTCGGGCGCCGTCCTGGTCGATGGCGTCGATGTGCGCGACCTCGACCCGCACACCCTGTGGGGCCGCATCGGCCTCGTACCGCAGAAGCCGTATCTGTTCTCGGGCACGGTCGCCAGCAACCTCCGCTTCGCCGATCCGGATGCCACGGACGAGGCGCTGTGGGCTGCGCTCGAGATCGCCCAGGCGACCGACTTCGTGCAGGCGATGCCGGGCGGGCTCGACGCGACGATCGCGCAAGGCGGGTCGAACGTCTCGGGCGGTCAGCGCCAACGGCTCGCCATCGCGCGGGCGCTCGTTCGGCGGCCGGAGATCTACCTGTTCGACGATTCGTTCTCTGCCCTCGACCTCGCCACCGACGCGAGGTTGCGAGCTGCGCTCGGTCCGTACACATCGAACGCGACGGTCGTCATCGTCGCCCAACGCGTGTCGACGATCATCCGTGCCGACCAGATCCTGGTGCTCGAGGACGGTGAGTCGGTCGGTCTCGGAACGCACGCCGAACTGCTCGAGACGTGTGAGACCTACCGCGAGATCGTCGAATCGCAGATGACCGCGGAGGAGGCAGCGTGAGCACCGACGCCACCGACCGTCGCCCAGCCGACGACCACGATGACGACGCAGTCGTGCGACCACCCGACGCTCGGCCAGCCGCGTCGCCGGGCCCGATGCGCGCCATCGGCATGCCGGCGGAGAAGTCGAAGGACTTCGGCGGATCGACGAAGCGCTTGCTGGCGCGCATGCGCGTCGAGCGCGTCCGAGGCATCGCGGTCGTCGTGTTCGCCGTCGTGAGCGTGACGTTGACAGTGCTCGGTCCGAAGATCCTCGGCCACGGCACCGATCTGATCTTCGACGCGATACGCGGGCGCCGGCACATCGACTTCCCCGCGCTGCGCGGCGTGCTGTTGACGGTGCTCGGGCTGTACGTCGCCGCCGCCTTTCTGTCCTACCTGCAGTCGTACACGCTCGCTGGTGTCGTTCAGCGCACGGTCTACCGGTTGCGATCGGACGTCGAGGACAAGCTCAATCGGCTGCCGCTCAGCTACGTCGACGCCCAGGCGCGTGGTGATCTCCTGAGCCGAGTCACCAACGACATCGACAACATCTCACAGAGCTTGCAGCAGACGCTGAGCCAACTGCTGACATCGGTGCTCTCGCTGATCGGCGTCCTCACGATGATGTTCGTGATCTCTCCGATACTCGCGCTCGTCGCGGCGATCACGATCCCGACATCGTTCATGATCATCCGCCTTGTGACCGGCCGCTCGAAGAAGCGTTTCGTCGCCCAGTGGCGTCACACCGGCACCTTGAACGCCCAGATCGAAGAGGCGTTCACCGGCCATGCCCTCGTCAAGGTCTTCGGACGCCAGGCGGACGTCGAGGAACGGTTCCGGACGAAGAACGAGGAGCTCTACGGCGCGAGCTTCGGAGCACAGTTCATCTCCGGGATCATCCAGCCGGCGATGATGTTCCTCGGCAACCTCAACTACGTCGCGATCGCCGTGATCGGCGGGCTGCGCGTGTCGTCGGGCGCCATGAGCCTCGGCGACGTGCAGGCGTTCATCCAATACTCGCGCCAGTTCACCCAGCCGATGACGCAGCTGGCCTCGATGGCCAACGTCCTGCAGTCAGGCGTCGCTTCGGCGGAACGGGTCTTCGAACTGCTGGATGCATCCGAGCAGAGCGACGATCCGCCACATCCTGCGACACAGGATGACCCCGGTGGCAAAGTCGAGTTCGATCACGTCTCGTTCTCGTACGACGCAGAGAACCCATTGATCACGGATCTGTCATTCGTCGCCGAGCCGGGCGAGACGATTGCGATCGTCGGCCCGACCGGCGCCGGCAAGACGACATTGGTGAACCTCATCATGCGGTTCTACGAGCTCGACGGCGGTCGCATCACGTTGGACGGCGTCAACATCGCGGACATGAGACGGCACGACCTGCGCGCCAACGTCGGCATGGTGCTGCAGGACACCTGGCTGTTCAGCGGAACGATTCGCGACAACATCAGATACGGCAACCTGGACAGCACCGAAGCGCAGTTTCAAGAGGCCGTTCGGGCAACGTACGTCGATCGTTTCGTGCACTCCCTGCCCGATGGTTACGACACGAAGATCGACGACGAGGGTGGCACGGTCAGCGCTGGTGAGAAGCAGTTGCTCA
The DNA here is from genome assembly GCA_036403055.1 of Ilumatobacteraceae bacterium. Classification (GTDB taxonomy): domain Bacteria; phylum Actinomycetota; class Acidimicrobiia; order Acidimicrobiales; family Ilumatobacteraceae; genus JAENVT01. The sequence goes on from DASWRR010000090.1 coordinate 10,129, forward strand.
CCATCGCCAGGGCGTTCCTGGCGGATCCCGCGATCCTCATCCTCGACGAGGCAACGAGCTCGGTCGACACGCGGACCGAGCTCCTCATCCAACGGGCGATGGCTCGCCTGATGGTCGGCCGGACGACGTTCGTCATCGCCCATCGGCTCTCGACGATCCGCGACGCCGACACGATCCTCGTCATGGAGCACGGCTCGATCGTGGAGCTGG
>DASWRR010000091.1:0-4959 GCA_036403055.1 Ilumatobacteraceae bacterium
CGCTGGCCACTGATCGACGCGACGCTCGAACCGTCGAGCACTCGTGGCATCAGCAACGAGACGACCGGTCTCCTTCACGTCGCCGTCGCCGACGGCACTCTCACACTGGTGGTCCCATGAAACGCCCGATCCATGTTGTCGGTCTTCTGGTCGGCCTGGCTGGTCTGCTCGGGGCGTGCGGCTCCCCGACGTCGTCGGCGGCGACTCCGCAGTCGGTGACGCTCGTGGCGTACGACTCGTTCCCGCCGGACAAGACATCGCTGAACGCCGCGCTCGACGAGTTCACCAAGACGACGGGGATCGCCGTGAAGATCGTGATCGCCGGTGACGCCGGAACCATGGTGACGAAGGCGAAGTTGACGGCCGGCAACCCCGAAGGTGATGTGATGTGGGGCGTCGACAACACCTTGTTGTCCGAGGCACTCGATGGAAAGGTCTTCGACAAGTACGAGCCGAACGACTGGAGCTCGATCGGCACCGACCTGACCGCACTCGTCCCAGGGCACGAGCTGACACCGGTCGATTTCGGGGACGTGTGCATCAACTACGACATCAAGTGGTTCACGACGCACAAGGTCGCGCCACCGACGACGCTCGATGATCTGCTGAAGCCGGAGTACAAGGATCTGCTCGTGGTCGAGAACCCATCGACGTCGTCACCCGGACTCGCGTTCCTCATGGCGACCATCGCACACTCCGGTCGCAACGGCTGGCAGCCCTATTGGAAGGCGTTGCGCGCGAATGGTGTCGAAGTGGTCGACGGCTGGACGACCGCCTACGACGACGAGTTCAGTGGAGCAGCCGGGTCGACGGGTCATCGGCCGCTCGTCGTCAGCTACGGGTCGAGCCCTCCCGCCGAGGTGATCTTCGCCGACCCGCCGCGCACCGACGCGCCGACCGCGGTCGTCGATTCGACGTGCTTTCGTCAGGTCGAGTTCGCCGGCGTGCTGCGCGGCACGAAGCACGTCACGCAAGCCCGCAAGCTCGTCGACTTCCTCATCAGTCCGACGTTCCAGAACGAACTCCCGTTGAACCTGTTCGTGTACCCGTCACGAACCGACACCAGGCTTCCCGCGGAGTTCACCAAGTTCGCCGTCGTCCCGACGACACCGTTCACGATCGACCCGGCCGACATCGCCGCGAACCGACAGCAGTGGCAGGACGAGTGGACGAGCATCGTGCTGCGCTGAACCGCCCTCCGCGGTGGTTCGTCGTCGCGCTGGCCGCCCTGCCGGTTGCGTTCATCCTTGCGTTCTACGCATGGCCCGTTGCGACGCTGTTGTGGTCGACGATCGGTGACCGCACCGCCGGCAGTCCTGCGCTGAGCGACGTTGCCGGCATCATCTGGTTCACCGCGTGGCAGGCCGCGGTGAGCACCGTGTTGACGCTTGCCGTCGGGATCCTGCCCGCGTACGTGCTCGCTCGGTACAGCTTCCGCGGACGCCGGGCGATGACGGCGGCGACCACGGTTCCATTCGTGCTGCCGACGGTGGTCGTCGGCGCCGCGTTCCTGGCGCTGCTGCCGGCATCGTGGCACGGCACGCCGCAAGCGATGATCGCCGCGCACATCTTCTTCAACATCGCGGTCGTCGTGCGGCTCGTCGGTTCGATGATCGCCGTGATCCCCCACGACCTCGTCGGTGCGGCACGCACACTCGGCGCGTCCTCGATCCGCGCGGCGCGCCTCGTGGTCCTCCCGCTGTTGAAGCCGGCGCTGTGGTCGGCCGCGGCGGTGATCTTCCTGTTCAGCTTCACCTCGTTCGGCGTCGCCAAGCTCCTGGGCGGCCCCACTCATCCGACGCTCGAAGTGGAGATCGTCCGTCGGGCGACCCAACTCGGCGACGTCGGTGGTGCGGCCGCGTTGTCGGCGCTGCAACTCGTGCTGCTCGCCATCGTGATCGTGTCCGCATCGCGCCGACAGCGACGCGCCGCGCTCGAGCTCACCGGCGCCAGCGCAGCGCGGCCACCGCGCACGCCTGGCGACCGCGCACTCGTGCGTGGCGTCCTCGGCGGCGTTGCCGTCATCGTCGGCGCGCCGATCGTGGCGCTCGTCGGTCGGTCATTCGATGTCGGGAGCGGTCCTTCACTCGTGGGCTGGAGCAACCTCGCGAGCAGCGAGACCAGAAGGGGCGCAAGTCTCGGTGTCGATCCGTTCGCATCCATCGGTGCCTCGTTGCGGTTTGCGGTGGTCGCTGCGGCGATCGCCACTGTCATCGGCTTCCTGGCGGCGTCCGCGATCACGACGTCGCCGCGTCTCGGCAAGCTGCTCGACGTCGGGCTGGCGTTGCCGCTCGGAACGTCGGCGGTCACGATCGGCCTCGGGATGCTGATCACGTTCGACACCGCGCCGGTCGATTGGAGATCGCGATGGTGGCTGGTGCCGCTCGGTCACGCGTTGGTCGCCGTGCCGTTCGTCGTGCGCGCTCTCGTCACCGTGCTACGCGCCATCCCGCGTGATCTGCGCGCTGCTGCCGCGACGCTCGGGGCGACACCGATGCGCGCGTGGTGGCATGTCGACGCACGCGCGTTGCGCAGGCCGTTGCTCGCCGGTGCAGGGTTCTCGGCGGCCATCTCGTTGGGCGAGTTCGGCGCGACGACCATCCTGTCGCGGTCGGGCAACGAGACGCTGCCGATTGCAATCGGCCGCCTCCTCGGACGCGCCGGTGCGCTGCCGCGCGCCCAGGCGTTCGCGATGGCGACGATCCTGCTCGCCTTGTCGACGCTCGTCGTGATGTTGTCGGGAACACACGAGCAGTTCGGTGTCGAGGGTGCTTGACGTCGTCGATGTCGTCGTGTCGTTCGGTGGACGCACTGTGCTCGATCGCACGACGCTGCACGTCGGCGACGGTGAGGTCGTCGCGGTTCTCGGCCCGTCGGGCGCCGGCAAGAGCACGTTGCTGCGTGTCATCGCGGGACTGCTGAGGCCCGGCGCCGGTCGGATCTGCCTCGACGAAATCGACATCACGGACCGGCCGGCGCACACGCGCAACATCGGGATGATGTTCCAGGACGAGCAGCTTTTCCCACATCTCGATGTAGGTGACAACATCGCGTTCGGTCCTCGGATGCACGGGTGGTCGCGGGGAGACATCACCACGCGCGTCGGTGAACTGCTCGAGATCGTCGGCCTCGAGGGCTTCGCCGGCCGGACCGTCGATCGTCTCAGCGGCGGCGAGAAGAAACGCGTCGCACTCGCACGATCACTCGCGACGCGACCTGCGGTGTTGCTCCTCGACGAACCGTTGACCGGTCTCGATCGCGACCTTCACGACCGCCTCGTTCGCGAGCTCGCGGAAGTGCTGCGATCGACCGCCACGACTGCGATCGTCGTGACACATGATCCCGACGAGGCGACGTCGCTCGCGGCACGCGTCGTGCAATGGCCGGACCTCCACGCGACCACCATCGCTTAGCCGGTGTGCACGATGAGGAGAGAACGACGCAACTCGAGGGCGAGCACCTCCTGCCCGGAGCTCTCGACTGTGCTTCCTACGACGACGAGATCTGCGTCGACATCGGCGGCGATCGCGATCATCGCGGCCGCCCACTCGCTTTCCTCGAAGTGCTCGACCGCGCGGATGCCATGACGCTTGCACACGTCATGACCGATCCGCACTGCTGATTCGCGCACGATCGATGCCACGGCGACGACGTGCAGCTCGGCCGAGCACGCTGCGGCGAGCCGCGCCGCATGGTCGACGGCGATGAGCGAGCGGTCCGTTCCATCGGTGCCAACCACGATCCTCGAATACATCGACCGTTCCTTCTCGTGTGTGTTCTCGGATGAGTCGGCGCCGATCGCGGTTGATACACCTCTGACGGCTCGAGTGCATCAGGTACGGTCGCCGCGATGGGTGATCACGTCAGAGTCGGCTTCCTGGGGGCGGGACTGATCGCGACCTATCACTCGAAGAGCCTCAAACGCAGCGGCGCCGCGGTGCAACGCGCCGGCGTGTACGACCCCGATCCGCAACGGTCGGCCGAGTTTGCAGCTGCGTCCGGCAGCACCGTGATGGCCGACGAAGACGAGGTGCTCGACACTTGCGATGCCATCTACGTGTGCACGTGGACGAGCGAACACGCTCGACAAGTCGAGAAGGCGGTGGCCCGAGGCCTAGCGATCTTCTGTGAAAAACCACTGGCATTCGATCTCGTCGCGGCGGAGCGGATGGCGACGATGGTCCGTGAAGCCGGCACGGTCAACCAGGTCGGCCTCGTCCTGCGGCGATCACCCGCGTACACCTGGGCGAAGCATCTGATCGACGACCCGACTGCCGGCGACGTGATGGGTGTCGTGTTCCGAGACGACCAGTTCATCCCGGTGCAAGGGCACTACGGCTCGACGTGGAGAGGTGATCGCACGCTCGCCGGGTCGGGCACGTTGCTCGAACACAGCATCCACGATGTCGACATGTTGCGAGTGCTCGTCGGCGACGTGGAAGCCGTGAGCGCGCACGTGACCAACTTCCATGGCCACGACGGGATCGAGGACGTGGCGACCGCCACGATCCGATTTTGCGGCGGTGCGCTCGGCACCTTGGCGAGCATCTGGCACGACAACTTGGCGCGCCCGAGCCTGCGGCGTGTCGAGGTGTTCTGCGCTCGGCGGCACATCGTCATCGAAGGCGACGACTGGTACGGGCCGGTCACCTGGACCGACACGAACGGCGACGAGCACACGCTGACGGGCGAGGAGCTCAGCGCGGCGGCCGAGTCGATTCGTGACGGCGGTGAGAACCCGGACGGTGAGTTCGTCCGCGCGGTGAAGGCGGGCACGCCGGCGTACCCCGACTTCGCGGACGCAGTCGAGGCGCATCGAATCGTCCAGGCGATGTACGAGTCTGCTACCTCGAACGGAGCATCAGTCGAGGTTCGCCGTGGCTGAGTACGTGGTGGTCGAGTTGGGCGCGCTCGAGACGCATCCATTGCGGCTCGCGGTCCTGCGAGCCGACACGCCGA
>DASWRR010000092.1:0-8340 GCA_036403055.1 Ilumatobacteraceae bacterium
AGATGATGAAGTTGACGCACACGTACGGCTGCATGTTGGTGTGCGGTTGGCTGCCACCCGCGGCACCGACGCTGGCGGCGGACATGATCTGATTCGGCGACGGCTGCGAGTAGTACGGCGTGTGGGATGGCGTCTGGGCGAGCACGCGTCCGTTCGGGTTCGCTGACGACGCGTTGTTGGACGACGCGAGCAGCGCATGGTTGTGCGCCGGGATCTGCTGCACCGTCAGGGTCACGTCTTCGACGCCACCCGTCTCGGCCATCGTGAACCCGTTGCCCTGGTGGATCGGAACCCGGCTCTGCATGTCGGGCAGCGCGAACGTCGACTGACCGTCGCCGCCGTACGTCGTGCCGATCAACTGGAACAAGGTTTCGTTCTCTGAGATCGGGAGCAGCTGGCCGGCGCAGAACATCCACCCAGCGGGCGCGAAGTTGCCGGCGAACAATCGGATCTCGCCGACGTAGGGAAGCGACACGTTCTGCTCCTTTCAGTTCTGGCTCGGGAAGATGCCGGACAGTGCGATGCAGAACGACATCGTCAGGAACGGCTGCATGTTGAGGTGTGCCTGGCTTCCGCCGGTGTTGGCGATGGTCGGCGGAACCAGCCCCACGAGAGCATCAGGCGCCCGGTAGGACATGTTGAGCGGAGCCGCGAGGACGTTGCCCGCAGCGGTCGGGGCGTCGCCGGGAGATGACGACGCGGCGACGATGTGGATGTGCGTCGGGAGCTCGCCGGCGTTCAACGTGTGCGCCTGCTCGCCGCCCGTCTCGCCCAGTGTGTGGCCCTGACCAGTGTGGATCGGAGTTTTCCCGCGAAGATCGGGGAGGGCGAAGTTCGTCTGGCCGTTGCCGCCGTACGTCGTGCCGAGCAACGCGAACAGCGCCTGGTTCTGGTTGATGGGCAACAACTGGCCGTTGCACAGCGCCCAACCCTTCGGCGCGAACGTGAAGCTCATCAATCGGATCTCGCTGAGAAACGGCTCAGACATGGTGACTCCTCGAGTGATGCCTCATGCCGGTATCGACGGGCACGAGTTGGCTGCTACGGCGACGAAGTGGTCCGCATTGGAAGATGCGACGACTCCGATCGCGTTCGGGTTGAGCGACGTCAGGCGTGCCGCAGCAACGGTGTCGAGGATGGGTCCTGCCGGAGGTGCCTCGATGCTGAAGCTCGCTGTGTCGGCTTGCGACACCGACAGCCCGTTCGACGCCGGCGTCGTCGCCGTGTTGCCGGTGATCGCCGCACACGTCGTCGTGTCGCGACGACCACGCACGTGTATCGCGTTGATGGCAGTCGAGAGCGTCGACGCGGTGTTGTTGACAACTGCGACGTTCACGGTGCCGGTCGAGGATCCTGACGCGAGTCCATTGTTGGTGACGTCGATGCCGTAGTCGAAGCCGACGTTCGTGACGATGTTGTTCGCGATGCGCGCGTTGATCTTCCCGGACTCCGACGCAAACACGCGGACACCCGTGCCACTGAATCCTGCACCCGCGAGCCGCACCGTGTTGTTGGTGACCTTGCCGATGACCGTCGACGAGTTGCCGGCGAACACGTTGATGCCGTGGTTCATCAACGGCTGTGGGGTGACGCCATCGGGCGTACCGACCTTGTTGTTGTCGACGAGGAAGTTGTGATGCGACGTGGCCGACGCAGTGATCTCGATCCCGATGTTGCCGACGTTCGGCGTGCCGGCAACGAACGTGTTCGCCGTGATGTTGGTGGTCAAGTTGGACGTGTCAGCACTGTCGGCGAGGATCGAATCGGTCCGGTTGCCACTGAACGAGCAGTGGTCGACGGTCACCGTCATGTTCGCCGTCAGTGCGGCAAGCACCGAGATGCCAGTGTTCCCATCGACAGAGCTGCTGTTGTCGGTGATCGAGCAGTTCGGACCTTGAATCACGAACGACGTCAACGTGCCGGAGGTGTTCGAGATGTAGACGTTGTTCTCTCGCGATCCGGTCACGGTACTGGACGTCAGTTGTCCGGTCCCGGTGACGTTCACGAGGCGGAGACCACCTTCGTTGACAGCGTCGCCGTTGTTCTGGATCGTCATGAACGACAGGTTGAGATCGCGGGTACCGAGCGCGAGGACGCCGTTGTCGAGTGAGTTCTGGATCACACCGCCAGAACCGGATGTTCCGGAGCCCGAGACGGTGAGACCAGCCGTCGCGCCGGTGTTGGTCAACGTGATGCCGTTGGATGCACCGTTCGACGACAGCGAGACGAAGTGCAGACCACCGGTACCGATGGTCGTCCCGACGACCTTCAATGCGCCGCCAGAGCCGCTGCTGATCGAGTTGCTCGCGCCGGTCACGATCAACGTGCCGCCCGTTGTCGCATCGATGCCCTTGCCGGACGTCGTGTGGATGTCGAGGCCGCCACCCGCAAAGGTCAGAGTGTGAGCAGTGCTGCTACTCATCACCACCGCGCTGGCGGATCCTGTGTTGATGACTTTCGAACTTCCGCTGACCACTGTTGAGCCGGCCGAGTCGCCGGACAGGTTGATGCCGCCACCGGCGTCCGCGGAGTCTGTGATCGTGCCGGACAAGGTGACGATCCCACCCGTGCGTCCGGTGATCTCCGCGGTCTGCCCTGGACCGTCGCCGATGTTGCCGGGGTAGCTGACGTCACCTGACCCTGCGTTGACGTCGACCGCAATCCCAGCAGCACCGGTGATGCCGCCACTGGTCGCGCTGAACGGCGCGGCGCCGAGGCTGTCGAGGTTGATGCCATCGTTTGCGCTGTTCGTCGAGCTCACGCCGTCGAACGAGTACGACCCGCTGCCGCCGGTGATGTCGACCGCCGGCCCGCCGGTTGCGTTCACGTCCGCAAGGCCTGCAGACGGGATCGTGACGTTCGTCGAGTTGGAGAGCAGCACACCGGGCGACGATCCTGCCGTTGTCGTCACCGTGAGGTCGGTGCCCAGGCCGTCGCCGAGTGTCGTCGCTCCGGTGGCCCCGACGATGCTGACGCCTCCGGTGCTGGAGTTCGTGACACTGACGAGATCGAACACGGTTGCGGCCATGTCGGTGCCGTTGATGTCGAGTGCCTTCGCTCCGTTCGTCGTGACCGAAACGGTTCCGGCTGCCGCGAAGTTCACGGTTCCGGCATTGACCAGACGGACTCCCGTTGCACCCGGGGAGCCGCCGTTGTCGATGACGATGTTCGAGACGTTGAAGGTGCCGGTCGTCGAAGCGAGCTCGAGCCCCGGCTGCGTCCCCGCTGTTCCGGTGTCGGCGATCACGACGTCGTCGATCGTGCCACCGACGACCCCTGAGCCACCTGAGATTCCGCCGCCGGCACCCTGCGGATCAATCGACAGGCCACGCACTTCACCGCCGGACCCGAGCGCCACGACGTCTTCGTTGTTGGCGGTCAGCGTTGGCCTCGCGGCTGCGTTCGGCGCACTCAACGTGTCGGGCGCGATGCCGCCTGGGCCGTCGACATCGATGGTCAGGCCAGTCGCTTCACCGATCAGCCGCTGCTGGGTTTTCATTGCGAACCCGGTGCCGTACCCGGTCGAGGTGTTGTCGCCGTCGAACACGAAGACGGTGTCGGTCGCCGCCGATGCAACTTCCGCCTGGGCAAGCGTGTGGAAGGGGGCCGCTGACGTTCCGAGGTCCGCTCCGGCACTCGAGTTGTCGACGTACCAGATGCAGCCGTCGAGGCCGACGGTGACCGTTCCGATGTCGGTGCCCGGGGTGCCTGGGTTCTGATCGCTGACCGTGTAGTCGAAGGAATCGGACGCGTCGGTGCAGCTCGCGCCGGCCGCCGGCTTGAACGTGAAGTCGCCGTCCGCTTCGATCGTCACGTTGCCGCCGTTCGCGGTGGCGAACGTTCCGGCGGAGACGATGAGCGGACCGGGACCGTCGACGTCCGTGTCGCCACTGAGGATCGACCCGGTGATGGTCTTGTGCAGGTCCTTCGCCGGAACTGTCGGTGCGCCGTCGGTCGGATCGTCGACGACGAGCGTCGTGTTGCCGATCGCGCCGCTGGCGCCGGTGAACGTCTCGTCATCGGCGACCGGCGCATCGTTGACGCACGTCACCGTGACGACCACTGCGGCGCTGGAGCCGCCCGGGGAAAGTGTGTACGTGAACGAGTCGAGCGTCGTCCCCGGAGGCGTGTTGCAGTAGTTCGCGTTCGGCTGATAGGTGAGCCCTGTTCCTCCGCCCGTGATGACGACGGCGCCGTTCGCCGGCTGGGTCACGGAGGCGATCGACTTGGGCCCGCCGTCGATGTCGGTGTCGTTGGACAGGACCGCAACCGCAGTCGCGCCACTGTCCTCCAGCACCGTCGGGGAGTCGGCGACGGCGACCGGTGAATCGTCGACGCACGTCACGGTCACGGAGACGGTCGCCGTCGAGCCACCTGGCAACAACGTGTAGGTGAAGGTGTCGAGCAACGTCGCCGGCGGCGCGTTGCAGTAGTTCGCGTTCGGCTGATACGTGAGACCAGTGCCGACGCCGTTGATGACCACCGTTCCGTTCGCCGGCTGCGTGACGGACGCGACCGAGATCGGCCCGCCGTCAGGATCGGTGTCGTTGGCCAGCACATCGACGGACGTCGCCGGCGCGTCTTCGTTGACGGTCGCTGCGTCGGCGACCGACGTCGGCGCGACATCGCACGTCACGGCAACGGAGACGGTGGCGGTCGACAACCCGTTGAGCGTGTACGTGAAGGTGTCGGGCGACGTTCCGGGCGGCGTGTTGCAGTAGTTCGTTTTCGGCTGATACGTCAGTCCCGTCCCGACGCCGGTGATGAGCACCGTTCCGTTGGCCGGCTGTGTGACGGAGGCGATCGACTTCGGACCGCCATCGATGTCCGTGTCGTTCGCCAACACATCGATCGCATGAGCACCGGAGTCCTGTGCGAAGGTCGCGGCATCGTTGACTGCAGCCGGCGCGTCGTCGACGCACGTGACCGTGACGGTGACCGTTGCAACGGACCCGCCGTTGAGCGTGTACGTGAACGTGTCGAGTCCCGTTCCGGGCGGAGCGTTGCAGTAGTTCGGGTCAGGCTGGTACGTCAGGCCGGTGTTCGCGCCTGGTGCACCACCGGTCAGTAGGACGGTTCCGTTCGCCGGATCGATGGCCGACGCAATGCTGACATTTCCATCCACATCGACGTCGTTGGCGAGCACGTCGATCGCAGTCGCGGCAGCGTCCTCGCTGACGGTCGCGGCATCGTCTGTCGCGGTCGGCGGATCGTCGACGCACGTGACCGTGACGCTGACGTTCGCGACGGATCCGCCGTTCAACGTGTACGTGAACGAGTCGAGCGCTGTCGCGGGCGGAGCGTTGCAGTAGTTCGGGTCAGGCTGGTACGTCAGCCCGGTTCCGCCTACCGTGATGACGACGGTGCCGTTCGCCGGCTGGCTGGTCGACACGACGGACTTCGGTCCACCGTCGACGTCGGTGTCGTTGGCGAGCACGTCGATCGGGGTAGCGGGATCGTCTTCCACGATCGTTGCGGTGTCGGCGACGGCGACCGGCGGATCGTCGACACACGTCACGGCGACCGACACGGTCGCACTCACGCCGCCGTTCAAGGTGTACGAGAACGTGTCGAGCGTCGATCCAGGTGGCTGGTTGCAGTACCCCGCGTCCGGCCGATAGGTGAGCCCGGTGCTCGCGCCAGATTGACCGCCGGTCAACGCAACCAAGCCATGGGCCGGTTGTGTCGCGGACGCGATGCTCAGCGGTCCACCGAAGCTGTCGCTGTCGTTCGCCAGCACGTCGAGTACAGAGGCGCCGGCGCCCTCGACAACTGTCGCTGCATCGTCGACAGCGACGACGTCGGAGGGCAACCATCCGTAGACGTCGGCGATGACGTTGACGGCACCAGAGTTGTTGTAGATCGAGACCTCACCTGTCGGGCCCACCTTGGCGATCACCAGGTTCGGCGCAACGAGGCCGGGACTCGGGTTGAGGTTCGATGCCTCAGGGCGCGGTGTCCCAGCCGGGAACACCGTGAGGAACGTGTTGTCGGTCTGGTCGGTGGCCGTCACGTTGAGGACGACAGCGCCGACACCGGTCGACGGGATGCCGCCGCGGCCGTTGACCCGGAACGTCATGGTCGACGCCGGTCCGAGTCGTCCGCCACCTTGGAAGATGCCGTCTACGGTCGACTGGCCGGGACGGGTGTCGACGAGCCTCACCGGATCCTGCGGCGTGTACGTCGGTCCGACGGGGAACCAGCCCTGCACGTCGGCGATCACGTCGACCGTTCCCGAGTCGTTGTAGATCGTGACCTTGCCGGTCGGACCGACCTTCGCGATCACGAGGTTCGGCGCCGTGACGCCAGGGTTCGGGTTGAGGTTCGACGTGTTCGGCCGCTGGCTGCCCGAAGGAAACACCGTGATGAACGTCGGCGACGTTTGGTTCACCGCGGTCACGTTGACCACGACTGCGGACACGTTGGCCGAGGGCACGCCGCCGCGTCCGGTGACTTGGAGGTCGAGGCTCTGGCCAGGGCCGAGCGCGCCGACACCGTTCGCGACGCCGTCGATCGTCGATGCACCCGTTCGAGTTTCAAGAATTCGTGCCGGCACGAGAGGGCTGTACGCCTGACCGAGCGGCGCCGGGAACCAACCCTGGACATCGACGATGATGTTGACGGCCCCCGAGTTGTTGAAGATCGAGATCTCGCCGGCGTCGCCGACCTTCGCGACGACCAGGTTTGGCTGGGTGATCGACGGGTTCGGGTTCAGGTTCGAGGCATGCGGCCGCGGCGCGCCCGCTGGCCAAATTGTGACGAACGTCGGCAGCGTCTGGTCGACAGCCGTCACGTTCAGAACCACTGCGCCGACACCTGCCGCCGGCACGCCCGCACGTCCGATGACCTTGAGGTTCAGCGTGTGGCCGGCGCCGATCGGGCCGCTCCCCTCAGCCTGACCGTCGGCGGTCGGGAAACCCGGGCGCGTGTCGAGGAGCCGAGCCGGTGCGAGTGGGCTGTAGCCGATGCCGCCGAGTGGCGCGGGGCCGGCGCTGACGTGTGCGGAGTCGAAGATTGGACCGAAGAGCAGGAGCCCGAACCCGAGCACTGCAGCGGCCTGCAGGGCCATCCTGCGAACCCTCAACGTGTTCCTCCGTCTGCGCTCACGGCAACCGATTTCCCCTCGAGTTCCCCGCTGAGGCGAGGTTGTCCGCGCGCGTAGGACCGGCACGGAGTTTCGTGGTGTTGCTATCGGTCGGCACCGCGGCGAACTTTAGAAAAATCTTTCAGCGCGTGGGGGGATGCTCGCTTTCGGCGGTCGCAGCCAGGCACGGGACCGGTTTGACGACCGTGTGCGACGGGTACGCGGGCCTGATGAAAGTCGTGATCTTCGGCGCGACGGGCAACGTCGGGTCGGCACTCGTGCGGTCGTTGGAGAAAGAGGACCGTGTCACGTCGATCGTCGGCGTCGCTCGTCGACTGCCGCTCGACGTCGGCGCCTCGGCCGGTGGGGACAAGGTGACGTGGGACGTCCGCGACATCAGTTACGACGAGTTGGATGTCGTCGCTGACGCCGACGTCGTCGTCGATCTCGCGTGGAAGATCCAGCCGTCGCATCACGAGGCGACGATGCTGCGCACGAACGTCATCGGTACGCATCGGGTGATGGACGCCGTCGCGCTGCACAGCGTTCCGTCGTTCGTGTACGCGTCCTCCGTCGGCACCTACGCGCCGCATCCGAAGCACTCGCGGGCGGACGAGTCGTGGTCGGCTGCCGGCATCCCGTCGAGCACGTACTCACGGCACAAGGCGGACGTCGAGAAGATCTTGGACACGTTCGAACGTGCCCACTCCGACATCCGTGTCGTACGGATGCGCACGAGTCTCGTGTTCCAACGATCCGCCGCGTCGGAGATCCATCGCTTGTTCCTCGGTCGCCTGCTGCCGTGGCACTTGCCGCGACCGTTGCGTCTGGTGCCCAACGTTGCCCGGCTGCAGTTCCAGGCGACTCACGCCGACGACATCGCCGATGCGTACCGCCGGGCGATCGTCGGCGACGTGGCGGGCGCGTTCAACGTCGCTGCCGAACCGGTGCTGGACCCGAAGCTCATCGCCGACACCGTCGCGGGCCGAACGGTTCCATTGCCGGAGACCCTGCTGCGCAAGGCCGCTGCCGTCACGTACCGTCTGCGCATTCAGCCGAGCGAGCCAGGATGGCTCGACATGGCGCTGCAGACTCCGTTGATGGACACCACACGAGCACGGAACGAGCTCGGCTGGGTCCCGGCGAAGACGTCGGTCGAGGCGCTCGCAGAACTGCTCGATGGGATCGGCGACGGTTCCGGGTACACGACGTTGCCGCTGCACCCACGCGGGCGCGCCGGCTGAGAGCTCACACCG